>JAFCEW010000003.1 GCA_017608955.1 Candidatus Aenigmatarchaeota archaeon
TTCAAAAATCTATACTCAAGCAAAATGGAAGAAGACAAAATGAAAGAATATTACAAAAAAATTGCTGATGAAATTACTAGATATTCTGACAAAGTCGAAAAAATAATTTTAGCTGGTCCTGGATTCACAAAAGAGCATGTTAATAAATTATTAGACAACAAAAAAATAATTTTAGAGAACTGTTATTCTAGTTCTGAAGCAGGAATAAATGAAATAATTAAAAAAGGAGTTTTGGAAAAAGTTTTGAAGGAAAGTGAAATATTAAAGGAAACAAGATTGATAAATGAATTTTTTACTCATTTAAATAAAGATGATGGATTTGCTATTTATGGATTAGATGAAATTAAAAAAGCAAACGAAATTGGCGCTATAGACATACTTTTAATTTGTCTTGATAAAATTAATGATATTGAAGATATAGCAAAGGATGTTGAAAAAAAACAAGGTAAAGTTGAAATTATTTCCAAAGAACATGATTTAGGAGAGCAATTCTTTAAAATGGGTGGATTAGGAGCGATTTTAAGATTTAAGGTGTAATCCTCTTTATACTAAAATATGTTACGTCATTTTCCGAATCAACTATAGCCCATATCATCTCACTTCTGATATTTTGTGCTAATCTAACAGCTCTTGATAATTCTGGGAATGAACATGTAAATTCTTCAGGAATTGCATGAACTACCCATTTCGTATGCTCATGAGCTGCCTTACGTCCTTTCTTTATTTTAACACCTCTGTCATAGACTCTAAAATCGCAACCAAATTTCAGCCCAGTTCTAACTATAAATCCTCTTTCTCTTAGATCAGAATAAACAATAAATCTTGCATGAAAGTTTCTTTCTTTTTCTTCAGCATATTTTAGAAAGTCTTTGAATTTTAATTTCTTTTTTTCGTAAATTATTTCAATTTTTTTCTTTTTTAATAAATATGCAGCTTCGGCTAGGCTTAATTCTAACTCCTTTTCCAATTCTTTTCCATATCCAGATTTTTCCAAATCTTTATCTTTTGAAATAACAACTCTTAATCCATTCAATATGCCTTTCATAATATTCACTTATCTATTGTTTATTTAAACTTAGTGGGAAGAGTGGGATTTTCAGGGCGAACCTTTTGAACCCACAACATCACGGTCTTCAGCCGTGTGCTCTCCCAGATTGAGCTACCTTCCCATTTAACTTTATTATAACACAATAACTTTTAAAGTTTATTCAAATTATATTTTATTCCTTGTTTTAAAATAAAGAGCGTAATGCCAGCTACCATTCTTGTTCCCTTAAAAAATTCTCTTTTATATTTATAATGTATAGAAACAGGAGCATTTACAATTCTAAATTTATTTTTTATTGCTTGGATTAACATTGCATTATCAATTATATATCCTCCATGAATTTTCAATTTTTTCACAACATCTATTTTCATTGCAATAAATCCACAATTTGTATCTTTCAAATTCGTTCTGAATAAAATATTAAAAATAGTTCTCCAAACAAAATTTCCCATCCTATGTCTAAAAGGAATTTGTTTCCAATTTCTACATCCAACCACATAATCTGCTTTTCCTTTTTGTATTGGTTTTATAAGTTTTGGAGCATCTTTAACAGAATATTGCCTGTCAGAATCAGCAACTACAATTATGTCAACATTATGATTTTTCAGGAAATATTTAAAGCCGGTTTTTAATGCTTCACCTTTTCCTTTATTTTTTTTATGTATTAGAAGAGTCACTTTATTTTTTCTTGCTATTTCACCAGTTTTATCTTTTGACCCATCATCTACAACAACAATCTTAGAATTAGGAAGATATTTTTTTGCTTCTTGTATAACTATCTGAATATTCTTTTCTTCATTATATGCTGGAAATAAAATACCTATCATTCAATCAAAGTTTATTTACTATTTTTTTAAATTTATCTACTACTAAGCTTTTTTTCAATTCTTTCTAATATTTTAAGGATCTCATCTAATTTTCTATTGGCATAACTTCTTTGTAGAACTGCAGACATTAAAGGGCAATTAGTATATTCTTTGCAATTCTTACATTCTTCTAAAATACAACTCATATAACACAAATTTATGTGTATAAATCCTTTTAAATTTTATGGAGATAATTAGTCAAGGAGCAGAAGCAAAACTATACTCAGATAGAAAAAAGGTAATAAAAGATAGAATAAAGAAAAATTACAGAATTAAACAATTAGACGAAATGCTAAGAAAAACAAGAACAAAAGAAGAAGCAAATTTAATAACAGCAGCAAGGAGAGCAGGTGTTCCAACACCATTTCTTTATGAAATAGATAAAAACAAAATAATTATGGAATATATCCAAGGAAAAACAATAAAAGAAATTTTTCAAAAATCAGATGAAAATAAAATAAAAAAATTAAGTAAAAATATAGGACAATTAATAGGAAAATTACATTCTAATGGAATTATACACGGAGATTTGACAACATCAAATATGATACTAAGAGATAATAAAATATATTTTATTGATTTTGGTTTAGGTTATTTTTCGCAAAAAATAGAAGATCAAGGAACGGATTTGAGATTGTTATATAATGCTTTAAAATCTACACATTTCAAAATTTTAAATATCTCTTGGAATAACATAATACAAGGATATAGAAAAGAATATAAACATGCAGAAAAAGTTTTAAAAAAGGTGAAAGAAATTGAAAGTCGTACTAGATATGCTAAAAAATAAAGATAGATTTGTAAAAATAGAAGGATATTGTATCTTAGCACTTATAGTTGGAGCTTTGGTTTTATCCGGAGGAATAGGTTTAAGTATTTTAAATCCAAAAGGAATTTCTGCAATATTAGCTATGTTAGGTAGTATAATATCTTTTGTAGCTGTTGTTGCATTGATATTTGTATGGTTGATCAAAGAATTCAAAGGTGAATAAGTGGCAAGAATTCATGCAAGAAGAAAAGGTAAGTCTGGGAGTAAGAGACCAAGTATAAAAACTCCTCAGAAATGGATTAGATATAAAAAAAATGAAGTTGAAAAAATAATAATCAAATTAGCAAAAGAAGGTAAATCTAGTTCTGAAATAGGTCTTATATTAAGAGACCAATTTGGAGTTCCATTAGCAAAACTTGTTACAGGAGAAAAAATTTCACAAATAATGAAAAAAAATAATTTATATCCAAAAATTCCCGAAGATTTATTCAATTTGTTAAAAAAAGCTGTTAATCTAAGAAACCATTTACAAAAAAATAAAAAAGATAGTACATCAAAGAGAGGATTAGAACTTTTAGAATCAAAAATAAGAAGGTTGGGGAAATATTATGTTAAAAATAAAGTCTTACCAGAAGATTGGAAATATGATCCAGAAAAAGCAAAATTGTTAGTACAAGAAAAGTGATAATATGGCAAAAAAACTAAAAGGAAAAGAATGGTATGAAATTGTTTCTCCAAAATTATTTAATAATAAAATAATAGGAGAGACATTAGCTGGTGATCCAAAAACATTAATTGATAGAAGAATTGAAACTTCACTTATAAATTTGATAGATGATTTGAGTAAATATTATTACAAAATATTTTTCAGAATAAAAGAAATTAAAGAAAATAAATTATATACAGAATTTGATTCTTTGGAATGCTTAAGAGATTATATAATGAGAATGATTAGACATAGAATTGAAAGGATTGATATAGTACAGGAGTTAGAAACAAAAGACAAAATCAAAATTAGAATAAAAACAATAACAATCACAAATAGGAGAGTCAGTAAAAGTATTGAAAAATCAATATCAGAATTTGTAAAAAAACAAATAGAAAAAGAAGTTACTTCAACAAATTTAGATGATATTATTAAAAAAATAATTGAAGACAAAATCAAAAATAATATTTTAAAAAATGGAAGTAAGATTTATCCTTTAAGAACATTTGAAATAAGAAAAATTGTTAGATTAAATAAATAAATTTACTATTTTCTCAATTCCTATTAAGTTTATAATAACTAATCCATATGTGAAAAATGTTAAACCAAGAATTAATGATTTTGAATATTTTTTACAATATTTTTCAAAAAATGCATACCACATAACTCCACCATCAAAAGGCAAAAATGGCAATAAATTTATGATCGCAACATTTATATCCAAAAATATTATCCAACTCAATAATCTATTTGTCCAGCTAAATATATCTAAAGAAATAGATGGCTGACCAAGAAAACTCAATTTATCTGTATATCCAAATTTTGTTGACACATTTTCAATCCCTATGAATGCTATTGATTCATTTTGAGGATTGGCTATAGTATTAAATTCATATTCCCCATTTGTTGTAACAATATTTATTTTATCACCAGGATTTAGAGAAAGTAATACATTTTTAAAATCATAATAGTTTTTAATTTCATTTCCATTAACTTGTATTATAGTTCCATTCAATCCAACTTCTTTTGCAGGTGTATTATTTATAAGTCCTTCGAATTGAACTCCTTCTGGTTTATAGATTTTTGATCCAATATAGTTATATGATAAAAGTAGACCACTCAAAACAAAAAATAAAATTATATTTGCTATACTACCAACAGAGGCAATTTTCATTCTCTTGATTGGCTTAGATTTTTTGAATTGATTTTCATCTGGTTCTACAAATGCTCCAGGAAAAATTAAAAGCCATATAAAACCTAAAGATTTTATTTTAATTTTTTCGGCTGCCATCAAAAATCCATGACTTAATTCATGCGGTGTTATTATGACAAAAATACTTATTATCCAAAACCAAAATGGAACACAAAATGCATGTGTACACAATCCTTTTATAGGAACTGAAGGAAGTACAAGTTTTGTTGTTGCTCCTGTTTCAGGTTTTTCTATCATAGTCTGAGTCAATTTTAATAATAAAACCATACCACCAATAGAAACAGCAAATGCGATTACAACTGATACAATACCAAATATTTTAAAGAATTTTTTATGTTTTTTTGCAATTTCCTTTATTTTTTTCCTACCTTTTTTTGTTCTTCTATAAATCACACCTTGTTTGAATTCTATATTTTTTCTATCGAAATATAATATTATAAATAATAAAACGAAAAATCCAATTATAGATATAGTTTCTATACTCATTTCAAACACTTTACAAAATACTTATTTTTATAAATACTAATTATTAAAAGGTTTGGAATATGGTAATAGAATATGTAAAAAAAGCATGGGACACGTATAAAAACAATGCAACTAGTTTTATAGTTGCCAAAATAGTATCAATTGTTATAGTAGGTATAATAGCAGCAATAGGAATAGGAACAATCTTTTCTTCATTTGGTTGGATGAGAATGGCGGAATTTAGTACAGAAGAACAAATAGCAGCATATATAGAACAAATAATGCAAAGTCCTATGGCACAATTTTCAATTTTAATGGGACTTGGCGGAGCAATAATATTCTTTTTATTGGCAGCGATAGCAGGAGTACTACTAAAAATAGGGATATATGGAATGGCAGCAGAATCTTTGAGAGGAAGAACTAAAGTAGAGACAATGTTTAAAATAGCTCGACAAAAAGGATTAAATGCGATAGCAGCAGCTGTAATTATGGGCATAGTATTTTTCATCTTATTGATGATAATGGAAGGATTATCTATAGCTTTGCCATTAGTAGGAACAGTAATAGGATTTATAATATTGATAGCAGTAGCAATACTATTTGTTTTAGTTCCTCCAGCAATAGTAATTGAAAGAACAGGAGTGTTAAATTCGATACAGAAAGCTGTAAAAATAGCAAAAAAGAATTATTTTGAATTACTAGGATTGCTTATAATATATGGAATAGTAACACTTTTGGTTGCATGGATACCAATAGTAGGACCATTAGTTATTTTATTAGTAATTGGGCCAATGTTATCAATAAGTCTCGTGTTCTTTTATAGAAAGAAAAAATAGATTTTTTCTTTTTTTAATTTTTTAGATTTTTCTAAAGTTATTACGATTTAGTGCAGGGGCTGGGATTCGAACCCAGGAACTCACTAAGAGACAGGATCTTAAGTCCTGCGCCTTTGACCACTTGGCTACCCCTGCATATAGCTAAGTAATATAATTTTTATTTTAAATACATTAAGTTTTTAGAAAAAGATATTTATTTTTTCTTTTGAACAGAATTTAATATTTTTTTAACATCTCTTTTTATATTTCTTATTTCTTTTGCAACAGCTCTATTTATTTTATAATCTCTATACATCTTTTCCTTTTCTCTTTCTGCCTCTCTATTTTGACTCATAAGAATTATTGGTGCTTGAACAGCAGCTAAACACGATAAAATAAAATTTAGTAAAATAAATGGATACGGATCCCATGCACCAAGCCATGCCTTTATATTCAAATATATCCAAATTACCATGAAAACAAATAAAATACCAATGAATTTCCATGTACCACAAAATTTTGTTACTACATCAGCAGCTCTTTGTCCTTTTGTTCGTTTTGGTAAAGTAATACGTTTCATTTCAAGAATTTCATCAATTACTTTTGCAGGTCTTTCTTTTTTTCTAGGCATAATAAGTTATTGGATTGTTCTTATTTCAATTTTTCTATTTGTTTAGAAAATTCTTTTAATTTATTAGAAAGAATATCCATTGATTTTGTAAGAATATCCTTATTTGAAAGTCCAGATGCTCTTTCAACTTGAAATAAAAATTTATTTTCATCAGGAACTATTTTTATTACATCTTTTCCACATTTTTCAACACATTGCATACATAAATTACATTTATCAGCATCTTTTATTTTTAATTTGTTGTTTTTCACAACAAAAACATCTTTAGGACAGACTTTTTCTGCTTCTTTACATGCCTCACCCTTTTTTGTTATTGTTATTTTTGCTAAATTTCTATATCCAACTATAGCACCCTGCCATTTTGCGTGTGTTTTTCCAATACCTAATTCTGCATATGCTTCAAATTCTAATTCTTGTCCTTCACTTAATTCAGTTATAGGAATTTTATTATAAAGTGGTTTTATTGTTTTATCGGTACATTTTATATCTCCAGAATATACAACGCAAGGACCCTTCTTTTTTAATGAAAATTTAGCTTGACAATGTGAGCATCCTTTTCCTTTGCATTTACATTCTTCTTTAAAATTGAATCTTTTAGGATCAAACGTTAATGGAATTAATCCAAGTCTATTTGCTATTATTTCATCACAAATTACAGAATCATTTTTATGAAAATCAACCCATTCTATAGCTAGAGTTGGTATTTCAGATATCATTATATTTCTCATTTCTCCAGCAAATGCAGAAGAAATATCAAAAATTTTGAAATTTATTTTTTCTTTATTTTTTTTCAATATTTGTATTTTCAATTAATCACCAATAACATTAATAATTCAAATCAAAATTTAAATGTTTTAGACTCTTCTACCTTTTTTCCCACCTTTTCTTCTTGTAGTATCAGTTGGTATTGGAGTCACATCTTCTATCATACCAATTTTTAATCCACTTCTTGCTATAGCTCTGATTGCTGGCTGTGCTCCTGGGCCTGGTGCTTTTTTATGATGCCCACCTCTTCCTCTAACTTTTATATTAACACCAATAATTCCTTTTTCTTTTGCTTCTTCTGCTGCTTTTTTTGCCGCCTGCATTGCTGGAAATGGATTTCCTTGTTCTCTATCTTTGTTTGTTATCATTCCGCCACTATATCTTGCTATAGTCTCAGCTCCTGTAATATCTGTTATATGAACTATTGTATTATTTACAGTTGAAAATATATGGGCAATTCCCCATGCTCCCTTTTTAGATGCCCTTATTTCATATTTTTTTACTATTTTTTTTGTTTTTATTGGTTTTACCATTATTTCTCACTTTTTTTAGTTATTTTTAAAGGTGGTGTCCCATAATAATCAATTTTATTTTCTTTATTTTTTTCTATAAGATGACTTGGAAATAAATCTCTTTTTTTTTCAACAGCTATATGACCATGAACTATAAATTGTCTTGCTTGTCTAGGACTATTTGCTAATCCTTTTTTGAAAACTATTGTTTGTAGTCTTCTATCTAATATATTTTCTAAGGAAAGACTCAATACATCGTCTAATTCAGCATTTTTTTCAAGCAAGCCAAGTTTATTTAATTTCTCTATTAGAATTTTTTCACCTTCTTTATCCTTTTTAGCAGCGAGTTCTCTTGCTCTTCTTCTATATTCTCTTAGAATAGATTCAGCTTTCCATATTTCTCTCTTTCTTCTTAGACCATATTCTTTCAAAATTCTTTTTTCATTTTCTATTCTTTCCTTGTCCCAAGGTCTTTTTGGTCTTTTAATTTGTTTTTTTAGTTTTCTCATTTACTCCCCTTTTTTGCTGGTTGTTGTTTTTTTCTACTTACACCCATGGTCTTACCCTTTCTGAAAGAACCTCTTGTTCTTTGTCCTCTCACAGGTAGACCATACATATGTCTAACTCCTTTATAGGATCTGATTTTAATCATTTTTTCTATATCTTGTTTTTTAGTAAAATCTAAATCAGGGCCAACTAAATGTTTGTTTTCCCCAGAAACAGGATCTTTTCTTCTATTTAACATCCATTCAGGAAATCCATATTTTTTAGGGTATTTGAGCATATCTTCTATTTTCTTTAATTCTTGATCTGATAGGTCTCCTACTTTTTTAGTATATGATAAATTACATTTTTTACATACTGCATTTGCAAAAACATCATTTACCCCCTTTATCTTTTGCAGAGCTACAAATAACTTAGTCTCACCTTTAATATCAGTTCCATATATTCTGATTATTCCTTTTGTTTCTTTTATCATTTAGACACGTTACATTAATTTTGATATAAAGCTTTTAAATATTTACTCTTCATGGACCAGCTGGGATTTGAACCCAGAGCCTCTTCCATTTTGTTAACAATGCCAAGGAAGCGATCTCGGTAATATTTTTCTACCGTTGATCTACTGGCCCATATTACTTATTTTCTCTATATGATTCAGTCCATTTTATTTTTTTTGGATTTCTATTCATTTTCCAGTTTTTTTCACATTTATTAGAACAAAAATATTTTACAACTCCACTTTTTAGAACAAACATTTTTCCAGTTCCAATTTCTATTTTTTTTCCACAGAACGAACATTTAGCCATATTTATCTCCTTTCCATTCTACCAGCAGATTCCATCTCAGTTTCTCTTAACATTAGTATATCTTTTTCTCTAACCGGACCAAATACATTTCTTGTTAGAATCTTACCTTTATCAGGTCCATCAAGAACTTTACATCTAACTTGCATTACTCCTCTTACTCCTGTTCTTCCAAGTAATTGAATTATTTCTGCTGGTACTGCATCATCAGCCATTTAATCATTCCTTCTTTTCTGTATTTATTTTTTTTATTATATCTTCTATAAGACCTTTTGCATCTCCTGGCTCTGCAATACATACAGCTGCTGAACCTACATTTATGCCGACTGCTCTACCTAAATCTTGCTTAGATGGAACATTTACATAAGGACATTTTTTTTCATTACATAAAACTGGTAAATGCATTACAATTTCTTTTGGTTCTACATCTTCTGCTATTACAACTAATTTAGCATTTCCTCTTTCTATTGCTTTTGTTGTTTCATTTACACCTTTCTTAACTTTGCCAGTATTTTTAGCTACTTCCAGAGCTTGTAATACTTTTTTTACTAATTCTTCAGTCATTTATTTCACCT
Organism: Candidatus Aenigmatarchaeota archaeon; assembly: GCA_017608955.1. Lineage (GTDB taxonomy): Archaea > Aenigmatarchaeota > Aenigmatarchaeia > CG10238-14 > CG10238-14 > JAFCEW01. The sequence goes on from JAFCEW010000003.1 coordinate 9,670, forward strand.
CCATAATGGATCCATATTCTTCATATTATGTTATTCAAGATAAGCTTTTAAAGTTTATATTTTTTACCCATGTGTAAAATATAATACGATTTCTGGTTTTTTCTTATCAATTCTACAAAAACCAATTCTTAGGAGCTGAATTACATCGTCTATTTTTAATTTTTTGATGTTTGGTTCGCCAATAGCTTTAATTTCTTTGTCTGGCATTATTATTTTTAATTTGATATTTTTTTTGGAAACCCATTGTATCTTTGGCATATTTTTTACAATTTCATTTCCGCAAAATTCAGAAATTTTATTTAATTTTATATTAAACAATCCAAGTAATCTCACTTTTTTATTTTTATATTTTCTGAAATCATCTTTTGAGATATATATTTCATTTAAGTCCACATAAATTATCCTTTTACCCCTTTTTGGGAATTCTGGGTGAAGATTTTCTTTAATATATTTAATTTTTGGAGCATTTTTTATTTTAATTTTAATAGGATCTATTACAACAAAATATCTATTCGCTTTTTTGTCAATAAATTTTCTATTAAAAGTCTCTAACATATCCCAAGTTAGAATAGATTCTGTTTTTGAAACTCCGGTTGCAATTAAAAAATCTCTTAATGCTTCTGGTAAAAATCCACGTCTTTTCAAAGCAAGTAAAGTTGTTAATCTTGGATCATCCCATCCTCTTAGTTTTTTGTTTATTATCATTTCTCTTATTAATCTACCAGAAGATGGGACACCTTTTAAATTAAATCTCGCAATTTCTTTCACAACAGGACTTTTGATCCCTAAATTTTTTTGAATAAATTTTTGTATTCCAGTTCTCATTTCAAATTCTTTTGATCTTATTCTATGAGTTATCTTTTCTATTCCATCCATAATAGAGGTTGCAAAATCATACATCGGATAAACACGATATTTTTTACTTAATCTTGGATGTTTTTTATCTATGATTCTCATTATGGTAGGATCTCTCATTGCCGCATTTTTATGACTCATAGAAATTTTTAGTCTTACACATATTTCCCCTGGTTTACATTTTTTAGATATCATTTTTTTCCATAAGTTAATATTTTCATTTACAGAATTTGAACGACATTCACAACTCTTTTTAATCCTTCTATATTTTTTGATTTTTTCTTGACTGCATCTACAAACATATGCTTTATTTTTTTTAATTAATTTTTCAGTTGCTTTGTAGAATTTTTCTATATAATTAGAAGCATAATCAATTTTATTCCATTTTATTCCAAGCCATCTTAATCCATCTATAATGGCTTGATAATATTCTTTTTTACATTTTTCAGGATTTGTATCTTCAAATCTTAATATAAACTTTCCTTTGTATTTTTTTGCATACATATAATTTATAAAAGCTGCTTTTGCATGTCCCAAATGAGGATATTTACTTGGTTCTGGCGGAAATACAGTTATAACTTTACCTTTTACAGCATTTTGTAATTTTGGTAATTCATATTTTTCCTTTTTCTTTGTTTTTTTCTTAATTTTAAATTTAGATAATTCATCTTTTTGTTTTTTCAATGGCCATGAATTTACTTCTTTAACAGTTTTTTTGATTTCAGGTATTATTTTTTTAATCTCGTTTTTTATTTTAGGATTTTCAGCAATTATTTTTCCAACTACAGCTCCAACATCAGCTTTTCCATTATATTGTACTGCATTTAAAAGTACTTGTTTTAAAATTTCTTTTTTCATATTAGTCATTTGATAATTAGTTATTTACATTAAAATTCATTTCATAACTATACTACTATATCCAACAACAGATCTTTCATCTCCTGTCACATCAGCTGATGTTGAATATTTTAATAATTCTCCTTTTTTTGCTCCTAATTCTTTTGATGCAACAATAGCTGTAGCTATTGCTCCAAATCCACAAACACTAGCATTTTTTTCACTTAATCTTGAAAAAAATTCCTTTTCGTTTAATTTCAAAATAGAATCTATGATGTATTTGTCTATTAGCTCAGCATATTTTTTTGGAATATAATGAGAAAAATCAGAACTTGCAATTATGATCCAATTTTTATTTTTTATTAATTTAGCTATAGATTTGCCAATTATTTTGCATTCTTCTAAAAATTCAGTTGTTGGATACTCACTTTTAATGTTTATTGGAACAAATCTGAAATCATTTCCAAATTTATATTGCAGAAATGGTAACTGTATTTCTATAGAATGTTCTTGTTCATGTGACAATATATCATATTTCAATAAAGTACATTTTTCTAGCAATTTTTCAGACATATCTTTGTCTATTTCTATTTTTCCTAATGGAGTTGCCCATATACCTTCTTTCATTATTCCAAATTTTGGCCCAATAATGCTATGACTGGTTCCAAGAATTATAAAATTAGATTTTTTTATTTTTGAATATGCATATGCAGCAACTTTTCCAGAATAAATCATTCCAGCATGAGGAACTATAGCAGAAATTATATTCTCGCTTTTTTGATCAATTCCTTCAAAACATTTTTTCAAGAGCTTATTTAATCTTTCTTTATCTAAAGGATAAAAGCTTCCAGCAACAGCAGGTCGTCTTATCATAATTATAATTATTTTTTGAAATACAAATTCTTTCTTTTTATCTGATTTTCTCTCAATTCAAAAACTTTCTTATTCATTTCAAAATATTTTTTCTTAATAACTTTTTTCATCCCGTCAAGAACAAATTCTTTTTTAATTGGGATTATATTTTCAGCAACAGCATAACCTAACATATAGATATTTGTTGAAATAATTGAACCAGTAGTTCTCTTTACAATCTCAGATGCGTTTATAGAGAAAATTTTTTTGCTGAAATCTTTTATATTATCTAAAATCTTATCCATTGAGGGATATTTTCCTTCACCAATATAAACAGATAAAGGAATTATTTCATATGTATTAAGTAGAAAAATTGTTTTTTGTTTTGATGCATAATAAGTTGCTCTTAGTCCTTCTAATGGTTCTAATGCAATTATAAGATCAGCATTTCCTTGTCTGACTAAAGATGAATGTATTTTTTTGCCAATTCTGACATGACATTCTATATGCCCGCCTCTTTGTGCTAACCCATGAAGCTCAGATGCTTTTACATCATAACCTTGTTTCATTGCTGCTTCAGAAATTATTTTTTGCAATGTTAAAATTCCTTGTCCGCCAACTCCTGTTAATACTATATTAAAATCTTTCATTTTCTTTTCTTACCTCCTAATTTTTTGTAAACTGAAAAAATTATACTTGCTGGTATAATCCAAAATTCGTTTACAGTAGGGAAAAATTTAATGAAAAAAATACAAGGTAAAATGATATATGAAAAATAAATATTCCATTTCGAAGGTGGTATAGTCATTGTTTGAAAAAAACCAATAAGAGACAAAAATATTATAATTATGAAAATTATTTTCCCTAAATTTGGTTTCAAAAATTCTTTATAATTCATTTTTTCTTCACCTTTTTAATTGCACCATTAGGACATATTGATGCACAAACTCCACAACCAGTACAAAGATTTTTATCAATAAATATTCTTCCATCGATTTCATTTATTGCAGGGCATCCTATATTATTCAAACAACTTTTGCATTGTTTACATTTCTTCTGATCGATCTCATATTTATCAGGTTCAACACCAAAATATCTCATTCTTCTTACTGCCATAAGTTGACATTCTCTTTTTGCTACTATAACTGATAATTCATTTTTTTTCAAGAATTTTTTGATCGTTTTTATCATGAGCTTTATATTAAATGGATCTACTACTTTTACATTTTTTACTCCCATTGCTTTTACTACGTCTTCTATTCTAATTGGTGTTGTTTTATCTCCCATACCAGTATATCCAGTTCCAGGATTTTCTTGATGTCCTGTCATTGATGTATACCTATTATCTAGTATTATTACAAGAGTATTTGATTTGTTGAAAACTAAATTTGCTATTGCAGGCATACCTGCATGAAAGAATGTTGAATCACCCAGGAATGCTATTGTTTTTTGATTGCTCACTTTATTTATTCCATGAATTACACTAACATTTGCACCCATACTGAGATTAAAATCTTGTGTTTCAAAGGGTGGAAATATTCCTAGAATATAACAACCAATATCACCACCAAATATTGTTCCTGGTGGAGCCGCTTTTTTAACAGCAAGAAATGTTGCTCTATGTGGACATCCAGGACAAAACACAGGAATTCTTCTTGGTATTTTTAATTTTTCGAAATTTTTCTTATGAGCATCAAAATTGAAATCAAATTTTTTCTTTGAAATTTTCATTATTGCTTTCATTACAGTTTCTATATTAAATTCACCAGATTTTGGTAGAATATCCTTTCCATGTACTTTCAGTTTCGGATTTATTTCTTTGGCAATTCTAGTCACTTCTTTTTCCATCAATGGTTCTAATTCTTCTACTATTAGAACTTCTTTTTTATTTCGAATGAATCTTTTAATTTTCTCGGTTGGTAATGGATATGTCAATCCTATTTTTAAAACAGGCAATTTCAAGTTTAGTTGGTCTAATGAATCAATGACATAATTATAAGAAACACCAGAAACTATTATCCCAATCTTACTTCTCACATTTTTATTTAAGATAAAATTAAATTTTGTTTTTTCAGATAGCTTTCTAATTTTTTCAATTTTTTCAAGAATTTTTTCATGCATCTCCATTGTATGAGGAGGGAGATTATTGAATTTTTTCATATCTTTAATAAATTTTCCTTTTGTTTTTCTTTTTGGTAATTTATCTAATTTTACAATTCCTCTTGTGTGACTAACTCTTGTTGTAGTCCTTAGAAGAACAGGAATTTCATATTTTTCTGAAATCTTAAATGCAAATTTTGTTAATTCTTTTGCTTCTTCTGGATTTGATGGTTCTACACATGGTATATGCGCTAATCTTGCATAATATCTATTATCTTGTTCTGATTGAGCAGAACTCCAACAACTTGGATCATCAGCACTCACAACAACTAAAGGAGAACCACCAACATATGCTACTGGCATTAAAGAATCTGCTGCAACATTCAATCCAAAATGTTTCATTGATACAATTGATTTTATTCCAGAAAATGCTGCACCAGCTGCAACTTCTAAAGCAACTTTTTCATTTGCACTATATTCAAAATAAATTCCAGCTTTTTTTGCTATTTCTGAAAATGTATCTCCTATTTCTGATGATGGAGTTCCAGGATAAGTTGATGCCAATCCAACTCCAGATTCTAGTGCTCCTCTTACAATTGCTTCATTGCCTAATAAAAGTATCTTTCCTTTTTTTTTCAAAATTTCATTTCTCATATTGATCCTATAATAATTTTTTTACTTCATGCTCAATTCCAAACATTTTTCCAGCTTCTTTTGTCAATGCCAAAAGATTATTTTTTCTTCCTTTTAGAAGTTGAACTTTATTCACTCTTTGAGTTGCACACAACATTCCTAATTCTTCTTTTATTGCTTCAACAAAATTTACTATTCCTTTCGCTTTATTAATATTTGCTGCTATTAAAAATGCTCTTCCCATAGCGACAGAATCAGCTCCTAGCATTAAGGCCTTACCTACATCCATTCCATTTGCAAATCCACCGGTTAGCATTATATCATAATCTATTTTTCTTTTGTTGATTCTTTGCATAACAGAAAGAGATGGTACACCAATTTCATTCATGACTAACCAAGGAGACATTCCAGTGCTTCCACCATATCCATCTATAGTCACACATTTTAATGGAATTTTTTCTTTCTTTTTTATTTTTTGTAAAAATTCTAAAGTCTTTATAATATCTTTACCAGCTGCAATCTTTATCCATATAGGAACATGAAGATCTTTGCATTTTAATAACATATCTCTAACTAGCTGTTCATTTATTGATCCTGGAGAGGAATGTCTCTGATAGCCATCTTTTGTTTTAATGATCGTATATCCATATTTTTTATATTTTTCTGCTTCTTTTGTTGACTTGAATTGTATTTCTCCGCCTAGTCCCATTTTACACCCTTGACCTAATTTTAATTCTATTGCATGAGCTCCAAGACTCACAGCTATTTTTGGAACATCTAATTTGAATTCATTTCCATTTGCTTGGACAACCAAAGCACCTCTTCTATGATAATTATCAAGATATGGCTTCATTCTTTCTTTTAATCCCTTTTCACCATATGTGACAAAAACATTTTCCCCCACAACCATAGGTATTCCTGCTTGTGCAGCACCTATTGCTAAATCTGTACCATGTTTATGAGCAACTATAGTTGATCCCATGCCAGCAATACTTAGAGGGGTAGAACATTTAAATCCCCCAATGTTAGAAGTTGTATCTACTTTTCTGAAAATTACTTCGTCTCCTATAATTTGTGGTAATATCTGAATATCATCTATAAAAGGCAATCTTTTTTCAGGACTAAATTGAGCAATACCAAATGGTTCAGGAAATAAAGTTCTTCCTGTTTTTGCTTTTTTACCTATTTCGCATGTACCACATTTTAAACAAACAGAACATAATCCAGCTGGTGAAACATGTTCAGGATTGAGTAAATTCGTGCCTGTTACTATACAAGCATTAGAGTGTCGTCTCATTCCTTTCATATTTGGATATGATTTTTTTTCATCAGTCATGTTATTAATAATGAATTTTATTTTAAATAATATTTGTTATTTTTTTAATACTAGAAAATAAAATAATTTAGAGAGGAATATTAATGAAAGAAATAATAGCAGCAATGTTTTTATTTTTAATTTTGATAGGAACATTTGGATTTCATTCTATTGAAGGGCTATCTCTACTTAATTCATTTTATTTAACTATAGTTTCTATTACAACAGTTGGATACGGAGATGTAGTACCTATTACTCCTATAGGAAAATTATTCGCTGGTGGGTTAATAATAGGAGGTATTCTTATATTTGCTGTTGGTATTGCTCATCTCGGAGGTATGTTTTTAACATCAAAAATTGAGGAGGTATTAGGTTTTGTGAGAAAAAAACAAAAAATGAAAAAACATGTTATATTATGTGGCGCTGGAAGAGTCGGAAAAGTAATAATTGATGAACTAAAAAAAGCAAAAAAAGGATTCGTTGTTATAGAAAAGGATACTGAAAGAGTAAAAGAGTTAACACAAGAAAAAATACCAGCAATATATGGTGATGTTCTAAATGAACAGGTATTAAAAGATGCTGGCATAAAAAATGCAAAAGTTCTCATTTCAGCTCTTGATAAAGATGCTGATGCAGTATTTCTAGTTGTAACAGCAAAATCATTGAATCCAAATATAAAAGTAATAGTTCAAGTCAATGAACAAAAGAACATAGACAAAATGTATAAAGTAGGAGCAAATGAAGTTGTTTGTCCACAGGTAGCAGGAGCAAAAATGTTAGCACATGCAGCAATAGGAAAGTAATTATTTCAATGATCTTATTGCTTTTTCCATTCTGTTTAATGCTTCTTCTATCTTTTTATATTCAGTTGCATAGCTCAATCTAAGATATCCTTCACCATATTTTCCAAACTCTGTCCCAGGAACTGTTAGAACTTTAGCTTTTTTCAAAAAGAAATCAGATGCTTTAGTAGAAGACATTCCCAATTCCTTTATATTTGGAAATGCATAAAATGCACCTTCAGGTTTTAGACAACTTATTCTTGGAATTTCTTCCAGTCTTTTTATTATTAGTTTTCTTCTTCTATCATATTCTTTTCTCATTTTTTCAATGTAATCTTGTTTTGATGTCAATGCTTTATATCCAGCAATTTGAGCTATAGTTGGTGCGCATACAGTTGTATAAATATGCATTTTTACCATAGATTGAATAATATCTTTTGGCCCTACTGCATAGCCTAGTCTCCAACCAGCCATGGCTTGTGTTTTAGAAAATGTAAAAAGTGATATAACATGATTTTTCATTCCATTTAAACTTCCGATGCTTATATGTTTTTGATTATCATAGATTATATTTTCATATGCTTCATCAGAAAATATAATTAGATTATTATCAACAGCTATATCAGCTAATTCTTCTAAAGTCTTTTTCTTTAAAACTCTTCCTGTTGGATTAGATGGACTATTTATAAGAAGTATCCTAGTTCTTTTATCTATTAATTTTTTAACAGTATCTGGATTAAATTCGAATCCCTCACTCTCTAAAAGAGGAACTGAAACAGGAACACCATTTAAAGTTTCAACCATTGGTATATATGCTAAAAATCCAGGATTAGGAACTAAAA
>JAFCEW010000041.1 GCA_017608955.1 Candidatus Aenigmatarchaeota archaeon
CATTAAAAATAGTAGGACCAATTTTAATCAAAAAGAACATCACAGAGCTTAAGAAAGAAATGCAAGATAAAAAAGAAGATATTAATCTAAAAATAAAATCATTAGAACAAACAGAAGAAAAAATAACATCAAAAATAAAAGAATTGGAACCAAAAGTTAGAGAAATATTAAAAATAAAAGAGTGATTCAGATGTCAAATCTGGAATCTGTAATTAAGTTATTAGGAGAAATATTAGAGGATAGAACCGTTCCAAGAAATATAAAGGCAATGATAGAGCAAGCAAAAAATGCTTTAGAAGATAAAGATTCTGACCTAAATTTAAGATTGAGCACTGCAATATCAAACCTTGATGAAATTATTAATGATCCTAATATGCCAATGTACACTAGAACACAAATATGTAATATAGTTAGCATGTTGGAAAGTCTTAAAAAGGAAGAATAAAATTTAAAATATTTTAAATTATATCTAATTTTTTTGCGGATTTTTCAAAATATGATTGACCGAGAGTAGCAAGTTCAATAATTGCATCCGCAATAGGTTCTCCTTCTAAATTATACTTTTTAATTATAGTTTCAGCATGAAGTATATTCACGGGATCAATTTCTTTTTTATTATAAAGTTCCTCAATAGCAATTTTTGCAGTGCTTTCTCTGACGTCGTAAGGAAAATTATTTTTTTCTGCAAAATCTAATACATCCATAGGAAATATTTTAAGTAGTTCTTCAAAATATTTTTCATTTAATTTTTTTACCTCATCATAATTTCCAAGTTCTTTATAAACACTTATCTCAAATTCGAGACTGTTTATTTTTTCTAATATTTCCTTTGCTTCTGGAGAAAGAGATTTATTTTTGGGCATATTAATTAATTATTTAGATATAGATTTAAAGTTTTTAGTTAATATGAATATAAATATTTTATAATTCAATAAAAGTATTTAAGTTTAACAAAACAAATCCAAATCAAGGTGTAAAAAATGGTATTTAAAATTTTTGGAAAAAATGAAGAAATGGAAGGAGAAGAAGAATATATAGAAATAGAAAGTCTAGGAGAATCTATGGGTAAAACACACATAAGAATTGAGAATCTTAATGATTACAGAGATGTTGAAAAAATACAAAAACTTGTAAGAGAAGGAAATATAGTTTTCTTAAAAATTAGAAAAATAAAAGAAAGAGACTTAGGAGAACTAAAAAGATGTGTTGAAAGATTAAGAAAAACAGCAATAGCATCAAATGGAGATATAATAGGCGTTGATGAAGATTTTTTGATCATAACACCATCATTTGCAAAGATATACAGAGGAGAACAAGCACCACAACACACAGAAGAACAACAAAGATTCTAAAATACTTTAATAGATAAAACAACAAAAATAGTCTATGAAATCTAAGAAATTTGTAGCATTATTTTTTATATTTCTAATGGTAGCTTCAAGTATTGCTTTTGCTTTTATAAGTTCAACAAGAATGACTAAGCAAGAAGAAGTCAAAATACCAACACAAAGAATTATAAATTATAGATTATCTGATGCGCAAAGACATGCTCTGCTTTCTAATGGATATACACTTGTAGAGTATGAATTTCCTAATGCATGTTTAGATTGTGCTTCTAAAAAATCAAGTCTTGAAAATATAGCACAGACATCAAACAACCAGATTTTCTTGCAAGAACTTATGGGATATCCAGAAGAAAAATTAACAATGACAAGTTTGAAAGGACAAAAAATATTAGAGAATTTTACAGAAGATGATATTAATAGCATATGTGAAATTTTAGTTCAAGAACCATTATGGTGTATTTCTAGTAAATTATAATCTCCCAAAATTTTTTTCCATTTCTTTAATTTCATTTTGAAATCTTTCTATAATTCTAGGCAAATCTTCATCTTTAACATTGAGAATAGCTGATGCTTGCCTTAATAGAATTTGTTTTTTCTTTAATTTGTCCCATTCTTTTTTATCTATCATTTTTTCTTCCTCAACATTTTCCATGTATTAAATAATTCCTGTACTTTTTTTGGAACATCATCTTCTTTTACTCCCAATTTTTTAGTGACTTCTTTTAAAATTTTTTCTTTTTCTTTTAATTGCTTTAATGCAACCTCACCAGAAGCAAATTCTAATCTAACAATACCATCTTGAATTCTTTTTGTTTTAAATATTGATATAAACCCTACTTCAGAAGTATTATTACAATGCAATCCACAGCATGCCTCATGATCTAAATTTCCAATAGAAACTATTCTTAATTTTTTTTCAGGAACTGCACCACCTTGATATATCCTAAATCCGTATTTTTTTTCTGCATCTCCTCTCTCAAGAATTTCAATTTTTATTGGTATTTTCTTTTCAACTATTTGATTTGCTCTGTTCTCTATATCTTGAACTTGTTTTTCTGTTAATGTATCATAATGAGTTATATCTAGTCTTGCTTTTTCAGCTGTTTTTTCCGCACCATGCTGCCATACATGCTGACCTAATATTTCTCTACAAGCAGTATTTATAATATGAGTAGCAGTATGATGTTTTTTAAGTATATCTCTTCTGTACTTATTTACTCTACATGTAATATATTCCCCTTCCTTTACACTTCCCAAAACTTTATGAATAACAACATTCCCTACTTTTTGTACATTTAAGACAGGAGCATTTCCTATAAATCCAATATCTGACTTTTGTCCACCAGATTCAGGGTAAAAATATGTCTTATCCAAAACAACCCATTCACTGTTTATTATTCTTAAAATAGCAGCATCAAATTCGTATTTATCAGGCTCATCATAAAACATTATTTTTGTCGGTGGTAATCCAGAAACATCTATTTCTTGTGTTAATTTTAATTTTTTCTTTTCTTTCATATGTGTTTCAGTTACTTTTACATAAAAATCATTTGGAATTTTTAAATCAGGAACAAATGTTTTAACCAACTCTGGAGTTATACCTTCAGAGTCATATAATTTTATTAGTCTTTCTTCATTTAATGGCTCTTGATTTTCAACAATTCTCTTTACTATATTTTGAGTTCTTATTTTGGTATTGGAATATCTTTTCTTTTCTACTTCTAAGATTTTATCAATATCATCTATATGGTCTATAAGTTCTGGATATATTGGCTTTAAATGATTAGCATGAATTTCACATATTTTTGTTAAATCTAAGTTCCATCTAAATTTATCCATAAATCCTAGCATTCTTCTTAATATGACCCTTAAGTTATATCCACCGCCCACATTGCTTGGAAGCATTCCATCTGTTATAGCAAATGTTAAAGCCAAAGTATGATCTGCTATCGCATATATTGCTTCTAATGGACTAACTCTTTTCTCTAGCAATTCAACTGTTGTTCCTAGCTTTTGTGCTATTGTCTGCTTTGCTTTACTCATATTTTTAACTTCATCCATATTTAATGTTCCTGATAATTTGGAATATTTTTCAAAGAAATTTCGATCATATTCTATTCCTGTTTGTTGGTTTAGATATCTTACAACTGGCTTAAAAGCAACATCATAACTTGTTGGAGTTCCTTGTGTAATCCATGAAAATCTTTCCAGACCAGCTCCCATATCTATAACCTTTTGTTCTAATTCTTGAACTCCAGAATTAGTTTGTTTAAATTCTGTAAAAACTGCATTTCCAATTTCTAG
>JAFCEW010000042.1 GCA_017608955.1 Candidatus Aenigmatarchaeota archaeon
CAGGAATTAAAGATGCATCTCTATAAATGTCTTGCGTATAAGGATCATTTGTTTTGCTATGTCTTTCGTCATACATTAAGTATTAAAAGAATAGTTAAATATTTAAACGTTTCTTTATTGTATTTCAGGAACATCAAAAGATATTTTATATGGTTTGGATTTAATAATAAAAGAAGTGTTTTCTTCAAATCTTTTGAGTATTTCTTTAAGTTCTTCTCGTCCAATTTTGTCATATATTTTAATAATATTATTTCTTTTTCCCATCAAATTTTTAATATAATAATCTGATTCAGGTAATTCTTTATCTACATATATAATATCTATTTTTTTGATTTTTGATAAAGTATTTATTATTTGTTCATTCATTTTTTTGATTTTTTGCACAACATATCCTATTTTTTTAGAAGTCTCATATGACCATGAAATATGATATCCTCTTCTTATTTTATCATTATTAATATCTTTTTCTGTAAATCGAAAAATTGATATATGATATTTAATATCATTATCTTTTTTATTTTTTGGTATTAAATCAAATCCAGTTCCATAAAAATATTCGAAATAATTTGATGGAATATTTCCAACATCTTTTATTTTAAGAATTTCTACTACTAGGTTTTTATTCTGATGGTTTTTATATACTGATATCATTATTTTAAATATTTTTTTAAATTTTATATCCTTTTATTTGAAAAATTGCTATTTTATAGAAAACAAGAGAATATAACTTTTTTTAAAAAATAAATTGTTATGGAATTAGAATTACTAGATAGAAACCCTGGAGAATTTTTTGAAAAATACATAAGAGATTTGTTTGATTTCAAAAAGTATAAGTTTCCTTCATTCAGTCCTGATATTTTTGATCAAAAAAATGGAATAGTTGGAGAAGTTAAAGCTTGCAAAATATTTTCTTCAAGTCAATATGTAGTTCTTTATACAAAACAAATAAAAAAATATAAATCTCTTTTAGATAGAATAAATCATCAAAAATTTTTTTCTAATGGCAAAATCAATTATAAAAAATGTGAATTATGTTACTTTATAGTTTTTTATAATAAATTACTATCTAACTTAGTTTTACATACATTTATTATAGACGAAAATAATCTCTCTAATTTGATAAAAAAATATAAACCAAAAAATACGAGATGGAATTTAGACAATAAATTAAAAAACAGGATACAGACATTGGAAGATGCAAATCAGAATATTCTAGATGGAGATAGAAATCTCTTGATGAAAAATATTATAAAAAATAATAATAAAGGAACTTATATAAGACCTAATTTTTATGATCTTGTGGGAATTTGTAAAGATATAGAAATAACAATTAATCATCCATTTTCTGGTTACTATATTAAAAACACAATACATTCAACCAAATTATTAAAATTTTTAAAAGAATTTATTTAATACCAAATCTATAAAATATAAAAGGCATTAGTATGACATATGAACCTATAGAATTAGAAAAAGAGATACTTGAATTCTGGGAAAAGAATAATATTTATAAGAAAGTAAAAAAACAAAGAGAAAAGGGTAAAAGATTCTCATTTTTTGATGGTCCTCCAACAGCAAACAATCCTATGGGAGTTCATCATTCTTGGGGAAGAACCTATAAAGACCTAATTTGTAGATTCAAGAGAATGCAAGGATATAATGTAAGGGACCAGCCAGGATTTGATTGCCAAGGATTATGGGTTGAAGTAGAAGTTGAAAAAGCATTAAATTTTCAAACAAAAAAAGATATTGAAAATTTTGGTTTAGCTAATTTCTCAGAAAAATGCAAATCAAGAGTATTGAAATTTGTTGATGTGTGGATAGGTCTTTCAAAAAAACTAGGAATGTGGATGGACTGGGAAAATCCTTATTTGACAATGAGTGATAATAATATTGAACATGTTTGGCATTTTTTAAAGACATGCTATGAAAAAGGATGGTTATTCAAAGGAGAAAAAGTATTACCATGGTGTCCTAGATGTGGAACATCTTTAAGTTCATTAGAAGTATCAGGTGGCTATAAGGAGCTGACACATACATCAGTTTTTTTAAAATTTCCAATAAAAGGAAGATACGAAGAATATTTACTTGTCTGGACTACAACTCCTTGGACCTTACCTGCAAATACAGCAGTAGCAGTACATCCAGATAAGACATATGTAAGGATAAAACAAGATACTAGAATCTATTATCTATTAGAGAATCTTTTGAAAGTTGTTAAAGGAAATTATAAAATAGTAGAGAGAATTAAGGGTAAAGAACTTGAAGGATTAGAATACGAAGCTCCTTATGAAAATATTCCAGCACAAAAGAACGTAAGTCACAGAGTAGTGTTATGGAAAGAAGTTAGCGAAGAAGAAGGAACCGGTTTAGTTCATATAGCACCAGGATGTGGTCCTGAAGACTATATCCTAGCAAAAAAGCTAAATCTATCAATATTATCTCCTCTGGATGGAGATGGAAAATATATCAAAGGTTATGATTGGCTAACAAAAAAATTTGCAATTGATGTAAATGATGATATTTTAAATGACTTGATGCAAAGAGGATTTGTCTATAAAACCGAGGCATATACACACAGATATCCATGTTGTTGGAGATGTGGGACAGAATTAGTTTATAGAACAAGTGAAGAATGGTTCATATCATCTGAAGAAATTAGACCAAATTTAATAAAAGCAGCAAAAACAGTGAAATGGTCTCCTAAATTCGGAGAAAAGAGAATGACAGACTGGCTAAAAAATATGGGAGATTGGTGTATTTCAAGAAAAAGATATTGGGGACTACCATTACCAATTTGGATGTGTAAAAAAGGTCATATACAAATAATTGGTTCTTTAGAAGAACTAAAAAAGAAAGCAATTTCTGGCATGGATCAATTAAAAGAATTACATAGACCATGGATTGATAAGGTAATTCTAAAATGCCCAGAATGTGGAAGAGAAATGTATAGAATTAAAGATGTTGGTGATTGCTGGCTGGATGCAGGAATTGTTCCATTTTCGACTTTAAATTATCTTCATGATAAAGAATATTGGAAAAAATGGTATCCTGCTGATTACATAACTGAAATGCACGAGCAGATCAAATTGTGGTTTTATTCAATGTTGTTTATGTCTGTTACTTTAAAGGGTATAGCACCATATAGATCAGCTTTAACACATGGTCCTGTTTTGGATGAAACCGGAAGAGAAATGCATAAATCATGGGGAAATGCTATATCAGCAGAAGAAGGTTTAGCAAACATAGGAGCAGACATAATGAGATGGATGTATGTTTCTCAAAATCCAAAATTACCTTTATGTTTTGGATATACACCAGCAAAAGAAGTCAGAAAGAAATTAAATGTATTATATAACACTGGAAAATATGTTCAAACTTATTGTGAGGCAAATAACTATAGACCAAAAGGTGTAAAAGAACTTGATTTGGCAAGTAAATGGATTTTTTCAAAATTAGAAACATTAAAAGATATTGTAACAAAATCATTAGAAAATTTAGAACCACATATAGCTGCCAGAGAAATTGAAAATTTCTTTTTAGAAGATTTTTCACGATGGTATATTCATTTAATCAGAGATAAAGTCAAGATAGGATATACAGGAAAAGATAAAGAAAGAG
>JAFCEW010000004.1 GCA_017608955.1 Candidatus Aenigmatarchaeota archaeon
TTAAATCAAGACTACAAAGGAAAATATGAAATAATAGTTGTTGATAGTGGAACAGATAGAACTTCAGAAATATTATCAGAGTTTCCTGTTAAATTAATAAGACAAGAGCCGAAAGGGCCAGCAGCAGCAAGAAATCTAGGTGTGTCAAGAGCCAAAGGAGAAATAGTTGTATTTATAGATGCAGACTGTATAGCACCTAAAAACTGGCTAAAAACTCTTACAAAACCATTTGAAAATAAAGATATAGCTGGTGTTGGTGGTACATATAAAACTGCAAACAAAGAAAGTGTGATAGCCAGATTTACTGGTTATGAAATCGGTCATAAACATCACCAAATGGCAAAATTGGAAAGGATAAATTTCATGGGAAGTTTTAATTGTGCATATAGAAAAGATATTTTTCAGAAATTTGGTGGATTTGACATTAATATGATTCAAGCAGAAGATGCAGATTTATCACTCAGAATATCAAAAGAACATAAATTGGTTTTAGAAGAATCGGCTTTTGTATATCACTATCATCCAGATAGCTTGAAACAATATTTAAAAATTAAAATAGAAAGAGGCTATTGGAGAGTTAGATTAATATTCAAACACCAAAAAAGAGCAATAAAAAATGATTATGCGTCCTTAAGATTACCTTTTCAAATTGGTTTCACAGGATTATTTGGTTTATTTATGATTCTCTCTGTCATAAATCCATTTTTTATTCCAATTTCTTTTTTATTTTTAGGATTATCTTTTATTTTTGATTATAAACTGTTAATTTACATATTCGAAAGAGATAAAAAAGCATTCGCTCCATCGATAGGATTAATTTTTTTAAGAAATGTCTTTGTTATATTTGGTGTTTTAAAATCCTTAAAAGAAAAAATTATTGATATTATTAAATAAATAAAAATAAAATTAGAGCAAAAATAATTTCTATTAATATCAACCCTATAGTAACTTGTCTTTCTTTTAATTTTCCCAAATTCATTAAAACATGAGTTAGTGAATAAATATTTTTTCCATACGGCGCTTCTAATGTTCCATCTTTTCTTAATTTTCCTAGAGAATGTGCTTTAAATTTTGATCTCAATTTCAAAAAGAATTCAATAATGAATGGAATTAAAATTATAATACCTGCTTTTTCCATATTGCCAATTATAATCCCTGTTGCTATTGTTGCACCTAATCCATATGTGAGACTATCACCAGAAAGAATTTTTGCTGGATACCAATTAAAAAATAAAAATCCTAATAATGCTCCTGTCACTGATAAAAATATTATAGTAGATATAATCTCACCAAAAAATAAAGCATATGTAGCTAAAGCCAAACAATAAACAACTCCCATACCAGCTTCTGATCCATTAAATCCTCCTAAAAGATTAACAGCATTTGCTGCGCCAACAACTCCAATAGGAATTAAAATTAATGGATATATTATACCAAAATTTACAACTCCTATAAATGGAATCGACATCGTAGAAACACCAGCACTCACAACCATCAATGGAATTGCTGCTGGTAATGTAAGCAAAGGTTTTTGCCATTGTTTTAACCCTTTTCTGATTTTTGTTTTTCCTTTAATAACATCACTTATATTGAGATCATCAAAAAATCCAATTAAAGAAATTAATAAAATAGTCATCATCCCAGCAAAAAGATATAAAATTTGGCTTGTTGTGTTAAAAATAAAAGTCTGTATGGCAATAAAAAACATCAATCCAAAAATAGCAGAAATAAAAACTGGTATTCCACCACTGTTAGCAATTTTTGGTTTATTTTTTTTATGGAGATCTAAAGCAATTATATCATTTCTTTTAAAAAATGGAATTAATTTTTTTGTTAAGAAAAATGAACACAGCATTGATAAAATGAATGAACCTATCAAAATATACATATTATCTAAAAATAGTTTATCTAATTAACTTATTAATTTTTATTTACAATATTTTAAAGTTAAAAAGAGGAAATAATAGCATGAAAATAAAAAATTTAATTTTTATACCAATTATTTTATTCATATTTTCAGTCTTTATTCTCTATCAAAACAAGCAAAATGAAGGAAGTTGGATAAAAAAGGATATTGATCTGCGAGGTGGATTATTAGTAACTATAGAATCCTCTCAAAAAATAGATGCAAAGCAAATTGAAAATATATTAACTCAAAAATATGGCTCTGTAATTGTTTCTAGTCTAAGAACAAGTACTGGTTATGGAGCAACTATAGAAGCAGATATATCAGTGCAATTGGAAGATGTAATAAATACTTTAAAAGAATCTAATATTTCAATAAATTCGTATTCAGCTGAAGTTATAGGCCCTTCGTTAGGTAAAACATTCTTTAATCAAGTTAGAAATGTTTTAATTATTGGTTTTTGTTTGATGGCTATAATGATATTTTTTGTTTACAAAAATCCTCTTCCATCATTTAGTATGGTATTCGCTGTTGCTGGTGATATTCTTGCTGCACTCGCAATAACAAGTTTGTTTGGAGTAGAAATTGGTTTTGCAGGATTTGTTTCATTATTAATGTTTATTGCATATGCAGTGGATACTAACATTGTATTAACATCAAGTGTTTTGAAAATAAAAAAAGAAGAATTTAAACAAGAATACAAAAATGCGTTAAAAACAGGACTTACAATGACATCTTCTGTTATATTAACAATGGCTGTTGTTCTAATTTTATCAACATCAAAGTTATTGACAAATATAGCATCTGTTTTACTTGTTGGGTTTGCAGCTGATATTATATTTACTTGGATTTTCAATGCTGGTTTATTACAATATTATATAGAAAGGAGATAATATGAAATCACTAAAAGATCCCAGACTTATGATTTGGATAAGTTTAGTCTTAATTTCATTATTAATTCTTGCTTCACCACGAATTTCAAAAAAATCTGGAGTTATAGTTACATTTGTTTCTGATAATTTTACTTGTAGCAATATAATTTCTGAAGGAGATCATATAATAGAAATTTCTGGACAAACAATAAAAAATTCTGATGATTTTTATAATATGATAAACAGTGCCAAAGGACCAACAACATTTATAATAAATAATAATCCTAAAACATGTGATATTCCTGAAAATGCTAATCTAAATATAACAGTAAAAAATATGAAAACTGAAAATTTAGAATTTGGAATTGACATCCAAGGAGGTACAAGAATATTATTAAAAGTTGAAAATGCGACAAAAGAAACAAGAGATCAAGTTCTTAGAATAATAGAAACCAGAATTAATCTTTATGGTCTTAAAGAAATGAAAATTTCTCCTATAGGAAATAATTTAATACAGATTGAGACATCAAGCTCGAATGCAGAAGAAGTAAAAAATTTCTTAATGAAACAGGGAAAATTTGAAGCAAAAATACAAGAAATTATTCCATTAAATAATAGCAAAGGACAATTTAAATTAGATGGGAAAACACATGAGATAGAAATTAAAGATAATAAAGTTTATGTTGATAATACATTTTATAAAGATAACTTTGAAATTGATGAAATAAAATTTGAAATTGAAAATTATACAGATGAAAATATTGTTCTATTTGCAACTGCATTTACTGGAGATGATATTGTAAATGTTTTTACTGATCAACAACATAGTAGTTTGACTTATTCTGGAAATGTATATCAATTTATGTTTACTGTTCAAATTTCAAAACAAGGTGCAAAAAGATTTGCAAAAATTACAAAAGATCAAGAAACTTTCATTTCACAAAATGGAGAAAGTTATCTTAAAACTCCATTAGTTCTTTTTGTAGATGGAAAAGAAGCTAGTAGTCTTAATATCGCAGCTGATTTAGCTGGACAAGAAGTTCTGACTCCAAGTATAACAGGAACCAGAGAAACAAGAGAAGAAGCTATCAATGAAATGAAAAGAATGAAATCTATTTTACGATCAGGAAGTTTACCAGCAAAACCTGAGATTGTAAAAATGGATACAATATCTCCTTTCTTAGGAAAAGAATTTATTCATTCTACTTTATATGTAATTTTAACAGCATGTGCAGTTGTTTCATTAATTGTTTTTGTTAGATATAGAAATATAAAAATTGTATTTCCTATGATTGCTGCAACTTTAAGTGAAATAGTTTTAATATTGGGAATTGCTGCATCTCAGTTATTTGGAGCATTAGTATTGATAACTGCAATTTCACTTATAATAGTTAAAGGTGAAGCAAACAAATGGTTGAGATGGGTAACTATATTTTTAATGTTTGTTATGGGATTTGCAGTTGTTTTGAGTAAATGGATATTAGATATTCCCGCATTTGCTGGACTTATTGCAATAATTGGAACATCTGTTGGTCAAATGATAATAATAACTGATCAAGTTATTTTTGGAAAAAAGGGGCTTCCATTTAATAAAAAATATAATAAAGCATTGGATATGATTTGGAATTCTGCTGCAACTGTTGTTGCTGCTATGTTCCCATTAATTTTCTTAGGAACTGGTATGTTGAAAGGATTTGCAATTACTATTGTCATTGGTGTGACTGTTGGTATTATGATAACACGTCCTGCATATGCTGCAATTCTAGAAAAGTTTGAAAAATAAATTCTAAATAAAAAATTGAATAATAAAATAATAAATGATTTTACCTGTTATTGAAGTAGTTTGTGGAAGAGCAGGAACAAATTGTGGTTTTACAAAAGATGACAATACAATAGAAATAAATAATATTGTTAAAATTAAAACTATTAAAATCGTTTTTTCTTTCATAATAATCATTTTAATGCTTTAGAAAAAAGGCAATATACCCCCTGAAAATTTTAATGCAAACAGTACAACAATCAATAAAATTATTATTCCTATTACAAAGATTTTATATTTATCGAACAATTCTCTTATCATTCAATCACCTTTTAATTTCATTATTGCTTCGACTATATCACCATTTGTTTCTTTTAATATTTGTCTTATTTTATCTTTATTTTTTTCTCCTGTTTGATCCATAACTAATTTTATATCATCTTCTGAGAATTTTTCTTCTTTTATATTACCTGATATTTGAAATACCACTTGACCTTTCATTGTTGTTTTTATTACTTGAGGTTCGTCTATTTTTATATCACCGCTTTCTGTTTTTATAACTACTTGCTTTGCTTGAATATTATCCATTTGCATGCCAAGTTTTTTCATCATTTTTTCCATTTTGTCTGGACTTAATCCTGGAAACATAATGTTAATTTAGAAAAGAAAAATATAAATGTTAAGTAATATTCCTAAAATGAAAGTAATTTGTATTCAGTATGAAGTTCATGTGACCCCTTTATTTCCTATGGAAATGTAGAAAACATCAAAAATTTAAAAATGAAATTCACACCCCTTCATTTCTTTTGGAAAAAATGTATACGTTAACCCACGTGCATTATATTTTTTATTTTAATTAGCACTTTCTTTATATTTTTTAGGAAATTACCTATTAAATTAAAAACCCAAAAAGAAAATTTTTGTGGTATTAACTTTGGAAAAATTACTCCTAACAATGAACCTATCATAACATCACTTGGATAATGCACACCTAAATATAGACGACCAACCAAAATAAGCAAAGAATATGTAATAAGCATTAGTCTTGTTATTTTATGAAAATGATCATAAAGAGAAGTTAATGTGAACATTGACACAAAACTATGTCTTGAAGGAAATGACGGATCTTCTCTTAGAATCTGAAATGGTCTTGGTCTTGCTATTGTATATTTAAGAAATGTTATTATTCCCAATCCAATCAACAAGTTAGATGTATAGAGAAAAAATCCACGCATATTTTTCTTTTTTAGAAAATAGACAATAGCAAATATTATATAAGCATATACAGAATATGAAATTATAGTAAAAAAATAATTCAAATAAACATTAGAACCAACAACATATGCCATAATTATTTTGTCGAAGTTTGGGATTTCCATGGATCATACTCTCTTGATTTTTTATTTCCTTTATAAAATACAATTTCTCCTTCACATAAATTACATTTCCCTGAAAGAGGTACTCTTCTAAATATAGTATTACAGTTATTACAAATAAATCCATCTATGTCTGTTAATTTATCTTCAAAAATATTTTCTTTCTTTTTTATTCCATTTTTCATAGCTTCAAACAAGCCAAGTTGTTTTCCAACTCCTAATAATTCTGATTTATTAACATTCAAAGAATCAAAAACTCTTTCCAGTGGCGGGAGCAATTGACTTTCAATATAATATCTTGAATCTATTTCAAGATTATGTTGTTTTATGTAATTTGGATCTTCAGCTCTTTTTGACAGCATCTGCATTCCTTTTACTATAACAAATCCTATTCTATCACCAATTCCAGGAGCTGATGATGGATCACGCTTTTTCATTTTTTTCAATAATTCAATATGTGGTTGTATTCCTTTATAACTAGAAGATGATTTTGTAATACTTTTAGTTATAACTAATTTATTAATATCTACTTTGCCTGTTTTGATTTTATTTATTTCTTCTTTAACTATATCCACAGCTTTTTTTATGTCTTGTTTTTTCAATATTGTGTCTAAAACCCTTGTTAGTGTTTCCGAAACCAAATCACACCAGTCTCTTCTTACAGTTTCTATTCCTTTCATAACAAATGATTCGTCCCAACCATGATCCATTGGTTCAAAACTCCAGCCAACATATCTTTTTTTAGAAAGAATCAATAAAGTTTTAAAAATACTTTCAATTTTTATTTTAAGAATATTATTTATACCATTATTAATTATTTCTGATAATCTTTTACCCTCTTTAAATGCTTCTTCCAAATCTTTTGTTTTTAATTTCACCATTACACTATCTGTGTCTGCATAAACAACTTTATATTCTGTCTGTGTTTCAACAATATTTTTTGTTTTATGAATCAAATCTCTTCCTGTTCCTGTTATTGCATTGGCTATATCAAGAACATATAATTTTGCTCTAAGATAACCTGAATACCCATAAAATGCATTGGCTGCGATTTTAAGAGCATTTTGCTTGGCATAAAGATATCTTTTTCTTTTTTCTGTTGTTGCCTTCTTCATTTCTTTTTTTATTTTATCTCTTGTTTCTATGAGATTTTTTAAAATTTCTGGGATAATACCTTTTCTTATTGTAGGTGAGACAAATTTTGTGCCAGTGATAGTTTTAATAGTTTCGACGTTCTTTTCAGATATGATTAAAGTTGTTGGACATATGTTAAATGATTGAATTATAGAAGGATACATTGATTTAAAATCTAAATAAACTACACATGTATCATGAAATCCTATAGCAGGGCTCAAAACAAATGCCCCCTTTAATCCACTTTCTCTTCTTTCAATATTTCTTTTTGAGATTTCTCTATCTGTTGGTTTGCATGGAATAATAAAATTCTTTTTATTAAATTCTCTTAAAACTAAATTTTCTATTCTTGTTGCTTCACCACTACTTAATGCATCTTGTATCAGAACACCAGTAACTTTACATAATTCTAAATATTTGTCTAATAGTTTTTGATTTAATAATATTTTCATAGGTAGTTCAGAATCTTTTCTGTTATAATCAACTAGCTTTTTAAATTTTTCTCCATGATCTTCCCATCTTTTATTAATTTCGCTTCTTGCTACATCGACTTTATCTTCATTAAGTATCATTCTTGAAACATCACCAAGACCATATCTCTTTAATCCCTTGAACATCCCAATCCTAGCTCCTGCTCTTACCAATTCATATATGTCAATTATGCATCTGCCAGTAATTGAATTTTTATAAGTATTTCCAAATTTTCTACATAATAATGGTTTACTGACGCATCTGCCAATTGCTCGTGATAAATTATTATTTGCTAAACGTCTTTCAAGATATGGCAAATCAAATCCATTTACATTATATCCTACAAAAAAATCTGGGTCATATCTATCAATTATATCTAAGAATTTTTTTAACATTTCTTTTTCTGATTCAAAACCTAAAACATCATTTCCCATATTTTTTATTTTTTTAGAACATAATACCATAGTATTTTTTCCATTAAATGCTGGATAAAAAAACATACTTAATAATATTATTTTGTCTTTATCAGGATCTGGCATTCCTTTTTCATTCATGAATATTTCCAAATCAAAACTTAGATATTTATATCTTGGATATTCTTCTTTATCAATTTCCTTAAATGATTTTGCTTTAATTTTTATTTTTGTTTTTGTTGTTTCTGTTCTCACTGGAGTTCCATCAACTTCATACCATCTCATTCCATATAATTTTTTATCAGCCATGAATCTATATTTAAAAAGTATATCTGCTTCAAAAATTCTTTCTACATCTGGATTTTTTTCCAATCTATCTCTAATCATTGGAACTTTACTTGGATTGTTCAAAGTTATTTTTAATATTTTTTTAGGATTTTCATCATAGCCAATTGCAGGAAATTTATCAACTGTTTCTATTTTTATTAAAAATTGTTTGAATTCTTTTTCTAAGAGTTTTTTAATATAATCTCTTTTTGTTGGCTTTGGTAATATGTAAAAATATGGCAGAAATCCGTCATAGAAAATTGTTATTGATTTATTATCATCTGTTTTGCCAAATAATCTTACTGTAGGTTTAGAATTATTTAAAATATAATCAGCATCTAATAATTGAAACTTAATTTTCATAAAATCACTTTGAAATATCAAATTTTTATTAACTTATAGTGTGAAACATATAAGAACATTCTATTTATTTAAAAATGATTTAGTGTCTATATGCAAACCAAGATTTATTATATCTTTTATTTTAATTTTAGAATTTTTCTGTTCACATTTTATTCCAATTACATCATCAAGAGAAATATTATTTATTTTTTTAGAAATATCTTCGTTAAAAAATATATTTACTTCTCCAGTTAGATCTTCTACTAATAAACTATCTTTGTTTATTTTTCTCACCAATACAATTAAAGAAAAATTATCACTTTGTTCACTTATTTTATTTATGGACAATAAATTTTCTAATTTATTCTTTTCTAAGATTACTTTTCTAAAATCTTCATATTTAGATTGTAAATATTGAATAAAATCATTTATTTTTACTGGTTTATGCTCTATCTTCTTTTTATTATTTGATAAAATTGGCTCGACATGTTTTTTTGTTACTATAAAAGGTCTTGGTTTTAGATTTTCTAATTTTTTTATTATAATATCTGTATTTTTTGAAACTAATGGTATAGTATCATTTGTTATTTGAAATCCGTGTTCTAAGAATTTTTTTACAGTTTCTTTTTCGTTCATCATATCACTAAAGTTGACTCAAGAATATTTTTTATTTTTTGTTTTGTTTTAGAAGAAAGATCTAATTTTATCTGTCTTGTTCTGCCATACCTACCTAATGAAATTATTTTTGCATTTATAATTCCTATCATATCAAGTTCTGCCAAAAGATCTGATATTCTTCTTTGTGTTAAAGGATGCAATCTGCATTCTTTGCATTTTTCTTCATAAACAGCAAATACATCTCCAGTTTGAATGTCATCTTCTCCTTTTTCAATTAAATTTATAATCGCCCATAAAACAACTTTTGTTTGTTTTGGTAATGCTTTAACAGATTCTACTATCCTGTCATAATCTATTTTTTCCAATGCTATATCAACATGTTTTTCAGTTACTTTTTCATCATTTCTTCTTTCAGCTATCTCACCTGCAACACGTAACAAATCTAATGCCCTTCTTGCATCACCATGTTCTTGTGCTGCCAATGCAGAGCATTTTGGTATAACTTCTTCTGAAAGAACTCCTTTATGAAAACCGAGTTTTACTCTTTGTTTTAAAATATCTTGTAATTCTGTTGCATTATAAGGTGGAAACAAAATTTCTTCTTCACTTAAAGAACTTTTCACTCTTGGATCCAAAACATCTATAAAATTAAGATCATTTGTTATCCCAATTATACAAACCTTTGCTTTTTTAAGATCTTGATTTATTCTTGTAAAATTATATAAAAAATCATCACCCATTTTTGCAACAAGAGCATCAACTTCGTCAAGTATTATAATTACAATCCATTCTTTTGAATCAAGTATATTAAAAAATATTTGATATACCTGTTCTGTTGGCAATCCTGTCATTGGAACATCTTGGCCTAGCATTCTTGCAAGTTCTGCAACAAGTCTATATTCTGTATCGGCTATTTTTTTCATTTTGCAATTTATATAAAGAATTTTAACAGGCGTTGTTCCTTGATTTGACATTTTTTCTAGTTCTTGCCCTACATATTTTGTTACTAGTGTTTTTCCAGTTCCTGTCATTCCGTATTCAAAAACATTTGATGGTCTTCCACCTTTCAATGATGGTGCCAAAATCGATGCTAGCATATTTATTTGTTTGTCTCTATGTGGTATTGTATCTGGTGCAAAATGCGATGTTAACGCATTCCTATCAGTAAATATCATTGCGTGTTTTTTTACAAATTCTTTGAATATTGTCTGTACAGAATCTGGCATAGATTAAATTTTCTCCTTAAGAAATATAACCTTTTCTATTGGAAAATATATTATCCCTCTCACCCCATTTGTTCTCATGGAAATAATTAATAATTAATATATTTTTTATAACAATGTTATATTATATATTATCTTATAACACACTTGTTTTTGCTTTTTATTTGATTACAAAGGAAATAAACGGGTTGGTGTTTATTCATTTAAGTTCAGAATCTTACCATTTACTTTATTATCTTTTTCTATTTTAATTAAACCAAAATGGCCTTCAGAAAATTTCCCGCTATTCATAAGAAATGTATTATTTATGTTATCCGTTCCTTTTGCTTCATGTATGTGTGCTGATATAGCAACAAGTGGATTTTCTTTTTGTATTATATTTCTTACTATTTTTGAACCTACATGCATGCCATTTTGCAGTAGATCGACTCTTGTTCCATAAGGTGGATTATGTGTGACTTGAATTTTTACTTTGACGTTTTTTACATCTTTAAACGCGTTTTTTAAATTTTTTTCTAACTCTTCTTCTGTTGGTTCTATATTTGTGTTGAAAGGAGTTTTTGCGCCACCATATCCATAAAATCCTATATTTTGTATTATTTTTCCTTTACCATGAATTGAAATATTTTCTTTTTCAAAATAATCTATAATTTCTTTAGTATCCATGTTGCCCGGGACGCATAATATCGGTTTTTTTAATGTTTTTAGTGCTTCAATTATTATTTTTGCTATATCTTCTTGTGCAAATCCCTTTGGTGTATTTATATCAGTAAAGTCTCCAGGGCATATTATAACATCAAAATCAAAATTACTTATTTTATCTATATATGTTAATAAATTTTCCACATCATTATGTATATCTGATATTACAATTATATTCATATAATCACACATTTAATAAAAACATTAAATCATTAAAAGTTAACCCATCAATATCAATCTTTTGGTTTTTTATTTCTTTTATATTTAAAAATAACCAATCTTTATTTTTCCATGCTAAAAAACCCAAAGCACCAGTTTTATTACACCAATCAATAAATTCTGTATATTCTTGTTTTTTTAATTTTGGTTTTGTTTTCCATGCCTTGCACTCAAACGCCAAAATTCTCCCTCGTTTTATTGCAACTAAATCAGGTATTGATATATTTCCGCCACTTCCTGCTGCTCTTATTACACCAAATCCAAGATCTTTTAATTTTTTTGCTAGGTCTCTTTCAGCTTTTGCTCCCTTTATATAAGTTTTTATCATATAAATCCTTAATAATTATTAAATAAACAAAAATAAATTAGATGATGATTGTATGCCAGAAAAAATATTAGTAAAAACTATAATGGCAAAGCCAGTTATAACAATAGATTTAAACAAATCAGTAAAAAAAGTAGCTCAAGCTATGTCAGAAAAAAGAGTTGGTGCAATAGTAGTTGTTAAAAAAAATAAACCAGTGGGTATTCTTACAGATGCTGATATAATAAAAAAAGTAGTTGCACTTTCTAAAGACCCTAAAAAAACAAAAGTGAAAGATATAATGGCAACACCATTAGTTTTTGTTTCTCCAGACGACAATTTAATTAAAGCAGAAGAAAAAATGAAAAAATTTAGAGTAAAAAGACTACCAGTTATAAAAAATGGTATTGCTATCGGTATAATTTCAAATACAGACATAGCAAGAGCAACACCAGAAATGCTAGATTTATTAAATTTCAGACTAAAAATGAAAAAATTCACACCAGAGACGAGTGAAGCAACAACATCAGGTATATGTGAATCATGTGGAAATTATTCAGAAAATTTGATGCTTGTTGATGATAGATGGCTTTGTGAAGATTGCAGAGAAGAGTAAATATGATAAAAGATGTAAATTTTGATCATAATATAATAACCATTTCTTCCAACAAACCAATTTATGTTAATGAAAATAAAACTATAAGAGAAACTGTTGATATATTTCTAAAATTTGATATTAGAAGGTTACCAGTTGTTGGCAAAAAAAGGAAATTAGTCGGGATCGTCACTGTTACGGATATAATCAATGCATTTTTAACAGGGAAGAATTTTGATAAAAAAATAAGTTCAATAATGAGTCATCCAATTTTTTGTTATCAAAATGAAAAAATAAAAGATGTCATAAAAAAATTTAAATTTTCTAAAAAGGGAGGATTTCCTGTTACAGACAAAAATAAAAAATTAGTAGGTATAGTGACAGAACATGATATAATAGATTTTCTCAAACAAGAAAATATTGAAATTCCTATTAAAAAAATAATGACAAAAAAACCATTTTTTTTGAAGCCAATGAATTTTTTTGATTCTCTTATATTAGTTTCAAGAACTGGCTATAGAAAATTTCCTGTAGTTGAAGACAATAAAATAATTGGAATACTAACAGCAAGGCAGTGCTTAGGTCTTTTAAAAAATGCTAATTTTTCTAGAAAAAATATTAATTTTAATTTAAGAGATGTTATTATAAAAAATGTCCCAATATTTTCTGATTCAGACTCTATTTCGAAATTAATAGATTATACAAGAGAATATAAAGTTGGTGGTGGGTTAGTAATAGAAAACAATATGCTAAAAGGTATAGTGACAGAAAGAGATATTCTTGAAAAGATAATAATTTAAATACTTAATGATTAATATATTCTTGATTATCATGTTCACTTTTCACGATTTTGATAAGTGTTATTCTAGGCTAGAACATTTTTCGTTAATTGTAGAAGGAAAAAGAGATAAAGATGCATTGATGAAATTAGGATTCAAAGATATAAAAGTAATTTCAAGAAAATCGATTTTTAAATTTATTGAAGGATTACCAAAAAACAAAAAATACGTAATTCTAACAGATTTTGATCGTGAAGGTGAGAAAAAAAATAAAATTTTTTGTAAATTTTTTGAAAAAAATGGAATTTCCTTTAATAAAAACTTAAGGAGTTTCATAAAATCAGCTTTCAAAATAACGAAAGTTGAAGAATTAATAAAATTTTCAAAATTAAAGGAGGATGTTTTTTATGGGAAAATTAGCACAATCAACTATAAAATATTTAATAGAAGCAAATTTTACCGCAAATGGTATAGTAGAAAAGCCAGATATAATTGGCGCTATTTTTGGACAAACTGAGGGACTATTAGGTCAAGATCTAGATTTAAGAGAATTGCAGAGAACAGGAAGAATCGGAAGGATAGAAGTAAATGTGAAAGAAGAAAAAGGAAAAACAAAAGGAGTTATCTTAATTCCATCAAGTTTAGATGCATCTGAGACTGTTTTAATTGCAGCTGCTATAGAAACTATAGAAAGAATAGGACCATGTGATTCAGAAATAAAATTGAAATCAGTAAAGGATATTAGGTCATTAAAACGTGATTATGTTGTTAAAAGAGCAAAAGAAATTTTAGAAAAACTCTTGGATGAGGAACTGCCACAAACATCTGAGTTGTCAGAAAAAATAAAAACTTCTGTCAGGGCAGCAGAAATAACTAATTATGAAGGATTACCTGCTGGACCAGATATATCAATTTCAGATGAAGTTATATTTGTTGAAGGGAGAGCAGATGTTTTGAAATTATTGAAAAGTGGAATAAAAAATGTAATGGCAATTGGTGGTGCAACATCACTGTCTGAGCCTGTTATAAAATTATCTAAAGAAAAAATAGTTACTGTTTTTTTAGATGGTGATAGAGGCGGTGATTTAATTTTAAAAGAATTATTGCACATGGCAAATATAGATTTTATAGCAAGGGCACCAGAAGGTAAAGAAGTAGAAGAATTAACAAAAAAAGAAATATTCAAAGCACTAAGAGATAGAATTCCGATAGATCAATATCTACAAAATTCAAAAATTAAATCTAGACAATCTAGACAAAGAAGCATAATAAAAAAAGAAGAAATAATATCAGAGAGGGAAGAATATTTAGATGAAAAAACAAGAAAAAAAATAAGTGACATATTGGATAAAATGATTGGTACAAAAGCAGCTTACATTTTCGATAATTCGATGAAATTAAAAAATAAAATTCCATTAAATAAATTCGAAGAAAAAAATAAAGCATTAAAAAACGCAGAGATAGTTTTAGTTGATGAAACAATAGATGATGATATAGTAAATATAGCAGAGCAAGCAAATGTAAAATATCTTATTGCCGATAAATCAAAAAAGAAATATAAAAAGAAACAAATTAATATCTTGACAAAAAAGGATTTACAATAATTTAAATTTGTGAATAGTTTTATAGGTAGGTCCTTGCCTACCTAATATACTTTCAACTAAAGATATTTCTTCTACTTCAAAAGATCCAATTTTTATATCTCTATTTTTTTCAATAAAATTTTGTACGATATTTTTATTAAAAATATTTTTTACTCTGCATAATGTTAATTTTGTTGACTCGTAGAATCTTGATTCAATACAACTACCAATATTTTTTATTAATTTCATTAAACTTTCATTATCTTTTACATCTATTCCAATTACTCTAATAAAATTCTCACTTGGAATTAATTTCAAGCCTTCTAATTCTATTTTTATTTTATTAAAGTTATTAATTACAGAATCTATTTTTTTTATTAAATCATTTATTTTATTTTCATCTATTTCCCCAATAAATGTAATAGTAATATGAATATTTTCTGGCTCTACAAATTTAGCTTTGATAGGAAGTTTTTTTATTTTATTCTGAAATTTTATTATGTTTGATTTTATGTCTTTTGGCAACCATATACATGTGAACAAACGTGGCATATTTTTATTTTGTTTTTTTAATTTAAATTAACATATATTCACGGAAAATACACAAAATATTCACGATAGTTATTTATTTTTTAATACACTAAATGACATATATGTGAATTTTATGTTACAAAATTATGAATATTTTACAAAATTTGGTTGGAGTTCTAATCCATTTACTTTAACCATATATCCAGATCTTTTAGTGGGTTATTCTAAGCAGACAGATGCCTTGCTTTCTCATATATCTAATTTTCATAAAGTTGGTATGATTATAGGACCGACTGGTTCTGGAAAAACAACAGTGCTCAGTTGGGTCAATTCTTATATATCAAAAAATAATGGATTAAAATTATTTTACATACCAAAACCACCTGTTAATGAAAAGGGATTAATACTTCTTTTTAAATCACTTTTAGGATATAATTTTTTGGATAAGATAAAATTCAGGTCTTTTAATATAAATAAAATGTCTGAATTTATAAATGAAAAAATAAAAAACCAAAAAACAATATTTCTTATTGATGAAGCGCATGAATGTTCTTTAGATGTTTTACAATGGCTTAGAACATTAAATGATAGTTGCCCCAATATGATTTTAATTTTTGCTGGATTATCAACATTTGAAGATATGTTGAGTTCTAAATTACCTACGCTTTCAATGCGTGTAACAACTAAAGTATATTTGAAGTCATTAAATGAAACAGAAACAGAATCATTGATCAAAAAAAGAATAGAAAAGGTTGGTGGGAAGGGAATAGAACCATTTACATCAGATTCTATTAATGAAATATATAAAATCACAGGTGGATTTCCGCGTGAAATTATAAAGAATTGTGATATTTTAATTAAAAAAGCAGCAGAAAAAAATATTTCTGTTATAAATAAAAATTTTGTTGAAAAAATATTAGAAAAAACAGAAACTACAAGAACAGATGAAATTAGATTAACATTAACCAAACGCCAAAAAGAGATATTATCTTTATTGAATGAATATAAAAGGCTCTCTCCTTCAGATATAGTTCAACATATAGACATAGCAGACTATAAAAGCAAAAGCCATGCTATCAGATCCATTAATAATATACTGAGAAGATTAATGTCAGCAAATTTATTAAAAAGGGAAAAAATTGGAAATACATATTTATATTTTCTTTCTGGAAAAGCAAAAACTATATTCACAAAAGCATAATTAAATATCAAAACAAATAATAATTATGAAGATTTTAATTATAGTTGGCATGCCTGGTTCTGGAAAAACTATTTGCGCTAATATAGCAAAGAAGATGAATATATTCACGTTAACTACAGGAGATGTTATAAGAGATGAAATAAAACGAAGAGGACTTGAATATAATGAACAAAATGATCTAAAAATTGCAAGATGGTTTAATAAAAAAGGAAGAGAAAAGTTAATTGCGAGAAGATTAGTTAAAATGATAAAAAATGCTGGAAATCCTAAAAAGATAGTTATAGAAGGATTCAGATCTATGCAAGGTATAAATGAGTTAAAAAGACTATTAAATAGAGAAAATATAATCATTCTTGCAATTCATTCATCGCCTCAAATTAGATATGAAAGAGAAAAGAAAAGACCAAGATTTAAAGGAAAAGGATATAGAATGATAAAAATGAGAGATAGGCAGGAAATAAAACACGGATTAGCTGAAATAATAGCTATGTCCGATGACATAATAGTTAACAATAAAAGTTTAAAAGAATTTAATATAACAGTAAAAGATAAATTAATTAAAATACTAAATATTTATGAAAAGAGGTGAAAATATGGCTGATACGAGATTAAGAGCAAAAAATATGATAGGAAAAGCAATTGTAAGTGAAGAGACTGGAAGAAAATTTGGTGTTGTTGGTAATGTTGACTTCATAACAGAAAGTGGTGAACTCTTGAATATAATAGTTGATCAACCAACCAAACATCTTAAAGATTTAAATATAAAAACAGATGAATCTGGAAGAAATTTAATTTCTTTTAGTGCTGTTAAATCAATTGGAGATTTCATAATTGTCAGTGAAAATGAATTAATTTAAATTATTTTCTTATTTTAATAGTCAGAAGAATAACTTAAACTTCTTAACAACAACTTAATCTTCTTAACCTAAAAGTTAAGAAGATTAAGAAGATTAAGTTGAAAAAATACCTAAGAACACATTTTATGGCGGTTTTAAAGGAACAACTTAAGAA
>JAFCEW010000043.1 GCA_017608955.1 Candidatus Aenigmatarchaeota archaeon
TTTATTGGGCGTATTCTAGAGGAACATTTATAGATCCAAATGTATCAACACCTCCAAAAGAATCTTCTGGAATTATATATTACTTCTTGCCTTTTGATATAATATTTTGGTATATAATCTCTTGCATAATTGTGTCTTTTTATGAAAAAAGAGGTAGAAAGAATGAATTATAAAGAATTTTTGAAACCAAATAAAATGAAAATTATATTATTTCTGTTAATCCCAGCGTTCTATGTTCAAACGGTAGTTATTATGTGTGTCACCATGCCTTGTCCACAACCGCATTCTTTCTTACCGGCTGTAGTCGCAGTTTTCTTTTACATAAAATATCCTTTCCAGACTAATCTGTTTTTTAATATAATTGCCGGGGCTGTTGTTTCATATTTGTTGTCGTGTTTGATATTATTTTGTTATAGAAAGATAATAAGAAAGGTAAAAAATGAACTACAAACAACTTAACCTAAAAGCAGGAATCGAAATACATCAGCAACTAAATACTCACAAGCTTTTTTGTAATTGTAGTTCTGAAATGAAAGAAGATTTTGAAGACAAAATAGAAAGAAAACAACATCCAGTAATGAGCGAATTAGGAGAAGTTGATAGAGCAGCAAAATATGAATATCTAAAAGATAGAAAATTTTTTTATAAAACATATCCAACTGAGAGTTGTTTAGTGGAATGCGACGAAGAACCACCATTTCCTGTTAATAAAGAAGCATTGAGAATAGGACTTGAAATTGCATTGCTTCTTGAATGTGATATTCCTGACGAGATACACATAATGAGAAAAACTGTTATAGATGGCAGCAATACAAGTGGATTTCAAAGAACAATGACAATAGGATTGAACGGAAAAATAAAAGGACCAAGAGGCAGAGAAATCAAAATAACTCATGTTGCATTAGAAGAAGATGCATGTGCAATAGAAAGAAAAACTGTAAATACTGCCACGTATAAATTAAATAGGCTTGCTGTTCCTTTGGTCGAGATATCAACAGAAACATTGGAAGGATTTGACCCAAAAGAAATTCAAGAAATAGCAGCTAAAATAGGCATGATATTGAGATCAACAGGAAAAATAAAACGTGGGATTGGAACAATAAGACAGGATATTAATGTTAGCATAAAAAACGGTCCAAGAGTTGAGATAAAAGGAATTCAGGAGCTAAGACTAATTTCTAAGATAATTGAAAATGAAGTTAAAAGGCAATTAAAAACAAAGGTAAAAGAAGAAACTAGAATGGCAAATCCTGATGAAACCACAAGCTATATGAGGCCATTGCCTGGCGCTGCAAGAATGTATCCTGAAACAGATCTTGAACCAGTCAAAATTGATAACTTATTTTTAAGAAAAATAAAGAAACAACTTCCTGAAATTTTGGAGCACAAAAAACAAAGATTTGAAAAAATGAAATTATCAGAAGAACTTGCAAAAGAAATTGCTGGATCAAATTATTCCTATTTATTTGAAAAAATTGTGAGCAGATATAAAGTAGAGCCAAAAACAGTCGCAAATGTCTTTGTGAATACATTAAGAGATCTTGAAAGAAGAGAAAAAATTGATATCAAAAAATTAGATGATGATGATTTTATGAAATTGTTCTATCTTCTTGAAAACAAAAAGATAGTCAAAGAATCGATTCCAGAAATTTTGAAATATGTTGTCCAGAAAAGTATGAAAGTTGATGATGTTGTCAAAAAATTTGGATTTGAAACTCTGTCTGAAAATGAGTTAAAGAAAATTGTTAAAGATGTTATTGATAAAAACAAAGGAAAACCACAAGGAGCTATAGTCGGAATTGTCATGAGCAAAGTTAGAGGAAAAGCATCTGCCAAAGATGTAATTGAGTTAGTTGAGGAAAATATATAATTAAAACTTAAATTCTTTAATTCTCTCTTTCTGATTATTAGATCTATATTCATGAATCAATTTACCGTGTCTTTTTCCTTTAAAATCTTTCTCAATTTTATCTATTTTTATATACCATTTAGAATATCCAGGAATTTTGTTTAAATTACAAAGAAATGTCTTGTTAAATGCATTCAGATAGTCTTTATTATTAAGAATTGAAATATTAACATCATTATCATTTATATAAATTTTATACAGCTTAGAATCTGATTCTATGTTAATTTTTAATATGCTATCAATCCCTTTCTTATATAACGTATAAACCAAAGACAAATATTTTTTCAAATTAAGTAAGAATTCTTTTTTAGGTAAGTTATTTTTAAGAGCAATTAGTCCATTAATAGATGATACTTCTTCATCTTCTTTTTCTTGTTTGAAAGAAACTATAAAATTATCAGATTTTTTTAATCCAATAAGTTTTTTTATATCAGAATCCAACAAAAACATAAATTGAAAATCAGATTTGAAAGTATATTTTTCTTCTTTAAGAAAATGCCCTAAGAAAGTATATAAAAATTCATATGAATTAGAATCAGAAAAGCTTATTTTTTTATTATCTATTTTGGCATATATTAAGTCCCATTTTCCTTTACCTTTTGATTTTATTAGATTTTGGTCAAATTTCACTTTATTCCTCATAAATCTAGATAAAAAATTATGTAGATTTATATAATTAGACATATTATCATTTTAATTTTAAAAATTAAATTTTTGCTAAATCCTCGAGAAATTTTCTTCCTGATTCATTGTATATACATTCGAAAATAAGGTTATTTGGAACGCTCCCAATTACATTTCCATAATCAAATATTATAGCTCTAATTATACACACCTTGCTAATGTATAAAAATATAAATAAGTAAACATAAACAGAACCTATGAAACAATGGGATAAAATTTTTAGAAAAGAAGGAAAACATTATTCTAGTCATTTAGATTATATTGATGAAATAAAGAAAATTTTTAAAAGACATAATGTAAAAAGAATTCTTGATTTAGGATGTGGTGCTGGTAATCATTTAATTCATTTAGCAAAAAGTGGATTCGAAATGTATGGTATTGATATATCCAAAGAAGCCATTAAAATTACAAAACAGGAACTAAAAGAAAATAATTTAAATGCTAAACTAAAGGTAGGTCATATTTATGAAAAACTTCCATATGAAGATAATTTCTTTGATGCAATTATAAGTATAAGAGTAATACATCATGCAAATATAAAACAAATAAGAAATCTTATTGGAGAAATAGAAAGAATATTAAAACATAATGGATTAATTTTTATAACAGTTCGTAAAAGAATAAGTAAGAAAAAAATGACAAAATCAAAATGGATTGATAATAGGACTTATATCCCGTTGGAAGGTAAAGAAAAAGGAGTAACACACTATCTCTTCAACAAAAATATACTTAGAAAAGAATTTAGAAACTTTAAAATTCATACTATTTGGATTGAACCCAGAAACGAAGAAGAAAAAAAGAAAAGAAAGTCTTGGGAAAGCTATTATTGCTTACTAGCCGAAAAACAAAGTTAATCTTCAGAAAGGAATTTCATAAATCTATATTTAATCTCTTCCATTTCCAATGGTCTTGCCATATGTCTTTTCCCTCCTAATTCTTCTTTTACCCAAATAAAGTTAGGTCCATTTTCATAAGTCAGCTTCTACATATTCTTCATATTGATTTCTTAACATTGCAAGTCTTGTTTCTATTTCTTTAAGACGTCTTTCATTTGCTTTCAATTCTTTTGTTTCGAATTCAAATCTTTTTGATATTTCCTTCATTCTTTTCCTGGTCCATCTTATAACAAGAATTATAAACATGACTGAAAATATCGCAACAGCAATTGTTGCAGCAGCTGCTATTGGAATTGTTGGTAGCAT
>JAFCEW010000044.1 GCA_017608955.1 Candidatus Aenigmatarchaeota archaeon
TTACTTCCAAAAGTACGAATTATATTTGATGCTAGAGGTGCTAGTTTAGAAGAATTTCATTATACAAATTTGCATAATGAAAATAGTATTAAAAAAAAAATAAAATATTGGATAATAAAATTAGAAGAATTAATTCTTATTAATATTTCAGATAAAATATTTTGTGTATCAAATAAGTTAAAAGAATATTTTAAAGAAAAATACTCAATTTTATCTGAAAAAAAATTTTTAGTTATTCCTAGTGCTGCAGATTCTAATTTATTTTATTATAATGATTCAATACGTAAAAAGTATAGAAAAAAATTAGAAATTGAAAACAGTATCATTCTTGTTTATTCTGGAAGGTTAGCAATGAAATGGGAAATGCCCGAAAAAATATTTGAACTCTACAGGCATGTTTTTAGAGAAATAAATAAATTAATTATTTTAATAATTACACCAGATTTTGAAATTGGAAATTTTCTTAGGAAAAAGTATAAGTTGTCTAATCGTCAGATAAAAATTGTTAGTGTAAAACACGAAGAGGTGTGTAATTATTTAAACGCGTCAGATTTTGCACTAATGCTTAGGGATAATGTAAAAATGAATAATGTTGCTTCTCCTACAAAACTTGCTGAATATATTCTATGTGGTTTGCCTATTTTAATCACTAATAATATTGGAGATTTTTCAAGAATGATTGAAATTAACAAATATGGGTTTATTATAAATGATATTAATTATATAAAAGAAAATATTTCTCAATTAGTAACATATATAAAAAATATTTGTATTAATAAAGAGAAACAGGGAATAATCCGGAAAAAAATATCAAAATGGGGTATTGAAAATTTATCAAAAGAGATTTATTTAGATAAAATTATAGAAATTTTAGAAACAATTTAGAGGTTTTAATATTTTGGTACTAAAGAATTATGATTAATCAGCTTTTATCTTCAATCGAATTTTGTAATGATTATAATTATAAACCTCCTTTCTCTCCGAGTGAGAAATATCCGGAATATCCATTTGATGATTATAGTAGAACCCCTAACCTTGTATACAAAGCAATTAGGAATCATTTTGTAAATTTACAACTGGATAAAAAAAATTTTGGATCTAAAAACTGGAATCCATTTGATGAGTTCGATTTAGTTAACAAGCTAATAGTGATCAAGCCAAATTGGGTAATTGACAGACATCCTTTAGGTGAAAATATATGGAGTGTCATTACTCACCCTTCAATAATAAGAGTAATTTTGGATTATATTTTCGTCGCAACAAAAGGTAATTGTGAAGTAATAATTGGCGATTCTCCTCTTCAACAGACAGATTTTAATAAAATTATTGAATTATCAAAGATCAATGATCTCATATCATATTTTCATAAAAAGGGATTAAATATTAAAATTGAAGATTTTCGCTTAAAAAAAGCCATTTGTGATGATAAAAATAATATAATAAAAACTATTTCATTATCTAATAATTCAAATAAAGCTATTGCAATTAATCTTTTTAGTAAAAGTTTACATTCTGCAATTGATTATAGTTATAAAAAATATAGAGTTCCTGGTTATGATAAAAGAGAAGTTAGGAAACATCATAAACCAGGTTATCATGAATATCTAATTTCAAATACAGTAATCAAAAGCGATTTTTTTATTAATCTTCCTAAAATGAAGATTCATCGGAGAGCAGGTGTAACGTTATCTATGAAAAATTTAATAGGTATTAATTGTGCAAAAGATTGGTTACCTCATCATAGGCGAGGTGCTAAATCTAAATCATCTGATGAATACAAAAAATCTTATTTATTCCAGAGTTTATCCGTTTATTTCAATGAATTAGCGCTTATGAATAAGAATACGATAATTCGAAAAATATTAATTTTTATAAGTAGGATTTTTAATAAAATACATAAAGGAATCCGTACGATTCTTAAACAAGAATATTATAGTGAGGGCAGCTGGTACGGTAATGATACTATTTGGCGTACCTGTCTTGATATAAATAAAATACTTTTTTATTCAGATAAAAAAGGCAATTTAAAAAATAAAAAATTTAAAAGGAACTATTTAACAATCATTGATGGAATAATAGGAGGAGAAAAGGAAGCGCCTCTTACACCATCATCTATAAATTCTAGTATAACTATTGCTGCTTTTAATCCAGCTGTTGCTGATTTTGTTGCTACAAAAGTAATGGGAATAGATCCAAATAAGCTTCAAATTGTGAGAAACAGTTTTATTAAAGATGCATTACCGATATTTGATAAATGCCCTGATGAAATTATAGTTAGAAGTTCAAAAAAAAATTATAATGTAAATGCTTCTTCACTAAAAATAATAAAAAAATTTGAGGCACCTTTAGGATGGAAAGGCCATATGGAAATTCAGAAGGACAATAGATGTTAGTAGGTATACATAAAGACCAATATGGCAAGTTTTGCCCTTTTCTTCAAAAATATGAAGAAATTTTGGATTATAACAGGATTAATCATATAAGATTAGATGCAAGTGATACTAATTTCTGGAACATTATAAAAAAACTCGATCTATTCATCTTCCGTTGGAGACAAATTGATGATCATCATCAAATGGCAAAAACTATTATTCCAATAATTGAAAAAGAAATGGGTATTAAATGTTTTCCTAACATGCGTACTTGTTGGCATTATGATGATAAAATAAGGCAGTATTACTTATTGAAAAGCCACGATTTTCCTATGGTAGAAAGTTGGATATTTTGGGATAAGAAAAAAGCTCTTAATTGGATAAAAAATGCTGATTTTCCGCTAGTTTTCAAACTAAAAGGAGGGGCCGGTTCTGTTAATGTCATATTAGTTAATAATAAAAGTCAATCAAAAAAACTTATAAATAGAATGTTTAATAGGGGTATATTATCTGGCAAGATTCCTGGATTTGGTAATGTTAAATATAAGGATCTAAATTTATATAAAACAATTCATCATTGGGGAGGGAATTTATTAAGGAAATTAAGGGGTGAGGATATTTCTTCGTTTTGGCAGAAACATAAAAATTATGTTCTTTTTCAAAAATTCCTACCCAATAATGATTATGATACAAGAGTAACGATAATAGGGGAAAGAGCTTTTGCTTATAGAAGATTCACTCGAGAGAAGGATTTTCGATCTTCAGGAAGCGGAAAAATTGATTACAATGAAAAAGAAATAGATATGACTTTAATAAAAGTTGCCCTTGAGATTTCAAATAAAATGAAATTTCAATCAATGGCATATGATTTTTTATATGATGAAAATGGTAAACCAGCAATAAGCGAAATAAGCTACACTTATGTAGATATTCTAATAAGAAATTGTCTTGGTTATTGGGATTCAAAATTAAATTGGCATGAAGGGCATTATTGGCCACAATATTTTCATCTTATAGATGCTCTAAATTTACCGGATTTGATGCAACCTTAATGATTTTTATTTAAATCAGAAGAGCATAATAATTAAAAAAATCTAAGTATTTCCTAATTAGTGGTTATTATTAATATATTTTGAGCTTATATTTATGCGTTTTGCAGACACTTCAAAAAAGAAAA
>JAFCEW010000045.1 GCA_017608955.1 Candidatus Aenigmatarchaeota archaeon
AAAACAAATTTAACTATAAAAGATTTAGAAAAAAAGAAAAAAGAATTAGCAGAAAAATTATTCCAAACAATTCCAGCAGGACTTGGATCAACTGGTAAAATTAAATTAACAAAAGATGAAATAGATGAAGTTTTAGTCAAGGGTGCTAATTTTGCAATTGAAAGAGGTTATGGTATAAGAGAAGATTTAGAATATATAGAAGAAAATGGTTGTGTAAAAGGAGCGAATCCAGAAAATGTCTCTGATAAAGCAAAACAAAGACAATTCAAAGAAATGGGAACATTAGGTTCTGGAAACCATTATTTAGAAGTTCAGATTGTTGATAAAATCTTTGATGAAAATGCAGCTGAAATATATGGATTATTTGAAGGACAAGTACTAATTTCTATTCATTGTGGATCAAGAGCACTAGGTCATCAAGTCGGCACTGATTATTTAAAAGTATTGGATGCAGCAAGCAGAAAATATAATATTCCTATTAGAGAGCGTGAACTAGTTTGTGCTCCATTTAAAAGCGAAGAAGGACAAAAATATTTTTCTGCTGTAAATGCTGCAATAAATTGTGCTTTTGCTAATAGACAAATAATTGCTCATTTAACAAGAGAAGCATTTAATTCTGTTTTAAATATTGATGAAGAAGAAATTAAGACATTTTATGAAATT
The DNA here is from genome assembly GCA_017608955.1 of Candidatus Aenigmatarchaeota archaeon. Lineage (GTDB taxonomy): Archaea > Aenigmatarchaeota > Aenigmatarchaeia > CG10238-14 > CG10238-14 > JAFCEW01. The sequence continues at coordinate 664 of JAFCEW010000045.1, forward strand.
GGACATAATACTGCAAAATTAGAAAGACACAAAGTTGATGGAAAAACTAAAAATTTAATAGTCTTAAGAAAAGGAAGCACAAGAGCATTCGGTCCTGGAAGAGAAGAAATACCAGAAGCATATAGAAAAATAGGGCAACCTGTATTGGTTGGAGGAACAATGGGAACTCATTCTTATATTTTACATGGAACAGAAAAAGGAATGGAAAATACATTTGGATCTGCTATACATGGAGCTGGTAGAAGAATGTCAAGAAATCAAGCGAAAAAAACTTGGAGAGGTACAGATTTAGTAAAACAACTCAATAAAAGAGGTATAATTGTTAAAGGACATAGTTTCGCTGGGCTAGCAGAAGAAGCACCTGATGCTTATAAAGACGTTGAAAAAGTTATTGATGTAATGCATAATTCAGGAATTGCAAAAAAAGTTGTTTCTGTTAAGCCTTACATATGTATTAAAGGTTAAGATATTTTTTCATTTTAAGTGCATCAATTTCTAAAATAGGACTTTCAGAAATTAAAGTTATGTTTATTTTTTTCTTTTTTATTATGTCAGCTAATTTTTTATAGTCTATTTTACACTGGTCTAATGGTAAATGATTTTTTTCATTTCCTTTTCCTTTTTCTACAAGAGAATAATTTATTCCACTAAAATGGGAATGTATGTGTTTTAATCTTAAAGTTTTTAGTTTATCAAAAATCTCATAAAAATTTATATTTCCACCTCGCCTTGCATAAATATGAGCAAAATCTATTACTGGCCTACATTTTTTATTTCTCTTGCATAATTTGATTATTTCATCAAGAGTTCCAAATTGACTTAATTTTCCAGTTGTTTCCAAACCTAAATACACATTATCTATTTTTTTCTTTTTCAACATATCTAACATATTCTTACATTCTTGCTCTACTTTCTCAAACGCTTGTTCAGGAGTTAATTTTCCGTAATATGCAGGATGAAATACAACTATATCAGCATTCATTTTTGAGGCTCTTTCACAACTATCTATGATTCTTTTTTTAGATGCCTGAATTTTTGATTTATCTTCAGAACAAAGATTGATATAATAAGGAGCATGAATTGATAATTTTACATTATATTTTTTTGCAGTTTCTCCAAGTTTCTTTGCCATATTTAAATTCATTTTCACTCCACGAACGAATTCGACTTCCATTGCATTCAAGCCCAGGTTAGAAATAGTTTTTATTCCTTCTATACTATTACATCCTTTACAACAACCAGGAATACCAGCTGTACCTATGTATATCAAACTATCACTAAAAATAAATAGATTTAGAAAAATTTAAACAAATCTTAAAACTAGCTCAGCTATAACTAGTGCTCCTATAAAAATGATTAGATATTTTGGCTTAATTTTTATTTCATTTTTTAATTCTTCACCATATCTTGTAAGTCCTGCCATTCCAGTTGGCATATAAATTTTATCTTTTTTTCCCATTTTTCTCACTTAATGATTTATCATATAAAAATATAAAAGAGTGTGTTGGCCATAGCCCATCTTCTGTTTTGATAGCATCCGTCTAAGCGCCTTTTAGGCTTGCATCTCATCAGAGTTTCCGATCCGTTTCATCCCTTCTGGCTATGTCAATTAATTATCATTCTTCCACCAGTCGGGTATCGTTTCTGATATCGGAAATAGGCTTCTCAGCCTCTCTCTTCCGAGAGCCCTTCAATGGATGGAACTTCCTCACCTTTTCTTTGACAAAAAGGCGAAGCTATCTGACCAACTCACTCAATCTTTTATTGAAGGAAATAGTATTTAAATGTTTCTTGAATCGAATTTAATTATTTATTTTTATTAATTTATAGTTGGTTATATGGATTACAAAGAAATAGTTGAAATTGTCGGAAAAGAATACGCAGTAGCCACAGAAATATATAGAATAACGAAAATAGAGAGGGAAATCGCAACTTTCAGTAAATTAAAAGAAAATTTTAAAGGTGTTTTAACTCCTGCTCAAATAGATGATTGTCTGGATAGTTTAGGTGATACTGGATTTTTAGAAAATGGTTATAAACAAGATGGTACTAGATTGGTACATGGACATGAAATATCCGAAATTGCAGAAAATAAAATAGGAGAATTATACAAAAAGCTCTGCCAAGAAAATTAATTTTAAAACTTTATTTTTCTCCCATAAAATCTTCTAATTTATAATTAAATTTCTTTTTTCCTTTTGCCTTCATGATTTCTCGTGCTAATATCCAGAATATAAGAGCTAAAGATTTTTTACCCTTGTTATTACATGGAATTATAAGATCTATATTTTTAGTTTCATTGAATGTATCACATAAAGCAACAACAGGTATTCTACTCTCAACAGCTTCTTTTAATGCTTGATAATCTGTTAATGGATCGGTTAAAAGAACTATATCTGGCTCTATGAATTTCTTATAATTAGGATTTGTTAATGTTCCTGGCATGAATCTTCCTACCACATATTCACATCCAACTATTTCACAGAATTTTTTTATTGGCATATGAGAATTTGTTTTCCTTCCTACAACCAAAAGTTTTTCTGCTCTCGCCAAGAATTTTGATGCTATTGCTAATCTCTCATCTAATAATTTTAAATCTAAGACAGCTAATCCATCTTCTCTAACTTTATAAATAAACTTTTTCATATCTTTTGTTCTAGATTTCATTCCTATGTGTATACCAGCAGACAAATATTCTTGTTGTGGTACCAAAAATTTTTCAGCCATGCTTTCACTTTATCAGAGAAATTTAAATATTTATCCTATATAAGTTAATTCTTCCTTTTCTTTTGATGGTTTTGATACTTGTTGTGATAACATTTGTTTTATTGCTTTGGTCTGAACTTTTTGTATTTTATCCATAAAACTTTCCATATC
>JAFCEW010000046.1 GCA_017608955.1 Candidatus Aenigmatarchaeota archaeon
TTTTTCATAGTATCTTATAATAATCTTTAAGTTTAAATTTATTATTTATGAAGAAAAATTTCATCGGATTAGTTATTGGAATTTTAATAATGATCTTTCTACTATATAGGATCGGAATAGAAAATATAGTCAGTTTACTTCTGAAAATAAAACTAGAATATTTTATAGCAGCATTGTTTGTTTATTTCATAGTTGAAATTATAGCAGCTCTGATATTAAAAATTGTTATAAAAGGAAAATTTATTAGTATATTATCTTCTCATATGTGTGGCATGATTTTATCTGCTCCGACTCCTGGCAGACTAGGATATTATTATACTGCCTATTCTTTATCTAAAAAAACCAAACATTCAACGTCTGAAAACATTGGATATCTAACTATAATACAAGGATTATCATTTCTTGTTAAGGTTTTCTTATGTATAATCGCTATAATATATTTTTCAAGTTTTATACTTCCTTCTCTGATGAATTATTTTATAATAATTTCAGTATTTCCTGTTTTATTTTTTATTGGAATAATTCTTATGCTATATACAAAATTATTAAATAAAATTCTTAGAAAAATTACATTACTAAGTCATTTAGAAAAATACATAGAAAACATGCAAAAAGCTGTAAGAACTTTAACTAAGAAAAAAATTTTGATTATTCTGTTTTTACAGTTTGTTGGATGGTCTATAATAGGATTTCAATGGCTTCTTGTTGCAAAAGCATTGAATATTAACATAGAATTACCAAAAACTTTAATGTTACAGCCTTTATTAACAAGTATAATGTTTATTCCTTTAACACCTAGCGGGATAGGAGTGGCAGAAAGTGGAAGTGCAATATTATTTAATATAATTGGATTTTCTTCAGCTATTGGTGTTACATTTTTATTACTTCAAAGATTGAGTGCAATAATTGTTGATTCCTTTGGATTGATTGATCTCAGAATTCATAAAATAAAATTAGAGAAAGTTAAAAATAAGATTTAAATATTCTCTAAAGCATTCAACTAAAATATGGTAATAGTGTATGAAATAGAAGGAATCATAAAAAAAGATAGTAATCTAACTTATAAATTTGAGGTAATATGTAAAAAATTATATATTCCACCCAAAATTGTATCACCATATAATGTAAATAATATCTTAAAAAATATTGGAATAGAAACATAATTGATAAAAATATCTAAAATCTAACTCATAAAATATTTCCCTTTTTCTTTTTGCTCTCTATCTATTTGACTATCTGATTTATTTGCCCTTGGTCTTCCTGTCTGTGGATCTTTTCTAAAAGTCACACCAACTTGTTTCAAAAATTTATTGAATGCATCTTCAACAGAATCAACATTATCAACTTGGCCTTTTTTGCCTGGTTCGCCTAAGAAAACCATAGCTCTATCTGCAATTTGACTTAAAAATAATAAATCATGATCTATTATAGTAGAGGAGCATTCTTTTTTTTCGACTATATTTCTTATCATTTTTGCTACTGATAATCTTTGTTCGACATCTAAAAATGCTGATGGTTCGTCTAATAGATATACATCAGCTGGCTTTCCTAAACAAATCGCAATTGCTACTCTTTGCAATTCTCCTCCTGATAATTTGTTCACATTTTTTTCTAACAATCTTTCAAGTGATAATGGTCTTATAATTTCAGACTTAAAACTAGTGCTTCCAAATCCTTTACAGGACATGCTTAATAATTGTCTTACTGTTCCGTCAAAATCTGTTTTAGGATATTGTGCTTTATATGATATCTCTACTTTGCCTTTAACTTCACCTTCATCTGGTTTTAATTCCCCTGCCAATATTTTTGCTAATGTTGTCTTACCCAAAGCATTTGCTCCTAATATTGCCAAAACTTCTCCATTATGTAAATTCCCTTTTTTAACTAAAAGAGTAAATGTTCCTAGTTTCTTTTGTATATTTTCAAATTGTACCAAACTCCCAATTCCACTTTCTGATTCAATAAAACTAGATTCAAATGTAATTGGCTCTGGTCTTATCCGTACATTATCTTCTTTTATATATCCATCCAAAAATGTATTTATTCCGGCTCTAACAGAATATGGTGATGAAACTATTCCATACACTCCAGGAACTCCATATAAAATATGAATTTTATCAGCAAGAAAATCTAAAGTTGCTAAATCATGATCTACTATAATTGTTGATTTATTTTTACAAAATTCTCTTATAGTTTTTGAAACTTCTAATCTTTGGAACACATCCAAGAAACTTGTTGGTTCATCAAAATAATATATATCAGCATCTTTTGCAATACATGCTGCAATTGCTACTCTTTGTAATTCTCCTCCTGATATTTTCTTTATGTCATGATCCAAAACTCTTTCAATATCAAATCTCTTTATCAGATCACTTAATATTTTTCTTTCATCAACTTTATCTAATAATTTTGATACTTTTCCAGAATATTGCTCAGGGATTTTATCAACTCTTTGCAACTTATAAGATACTCTAATTTCTTTATTTTGTAATTTTTCTAAATAATTTTGAAGTTCGGTCCCTCTGAACTGAAGTATTAATTCTGAAATATCTGCAGGCTTTGATTTTCCTAAATTTGGCTTTAACTGTCCTGCTAAAATCTGTAAGGCGGTTGTTTTTCCTAGGCCATTCGATCCAACCAAACCTATTACCTGATTTTCTATTGGATATGGCAATCTATAAAGAACAAATTGGTTTTTACCAAACCTGTGAATTGGTGTTTCCTTTAATTTTTCTGGTAAATTTACAATAGTTAATGCATTAAATCCAGCTCTTTCACATTTATGAACACATAATCCACAGCCGATACAAATATTTTCATCTATAATTGGATATCCTGTTTCTGAATCTATAGTTATACATTCTTCTCCAGCCCGATTTTTTGGACAAACTTTCATACAAAGATATCCACATTTCTCTTTTTTACACAAGTCTTTTTTAACTACAGCTATTCTTGTCAAAACAATCACTCGAAAATAATATCAACATTTTCATTAAAAAAGGAATTGAATATATTTGAGAATTTTTCTGGCGAAATAGACATATTATTTCTTTCAGAGCCAGGTATTCTTATTTTATATGTTGTACTATTTGGAGTATAAACTGTATTTATTCCCATGATAGGGATTGAAAAGAAAATTTCTTTTATGAATTCTTTTGGACTAGATGGTTCTGCCATTACTCTTATTTGCCTGTTCAATTCTTTGCCTAATTTCCTAACTATTCCGCCTTGTTTGCCTATAATCTTTGAAACATCATTTTTATTGGTTATAATTAGTAAAACATTTTCATTTGATATTGCTCTTTTTATTTCAATATCTTCAGCAAAATTATATGGCTTAAGAATTCTATTGATTTGTCTATACATTTTTATTTCTTCTCCATCTATTTTATTTTCTTTTACTACTTTTTCACATGCTTTACAAAGGATTTTGTTTTTCAAACAAACCTTGCAAATAGGAAATCTCATATAAGATTAGTAGTATTTAAGAAATAAAAGT
>JAFCEW010000047.1 GCA_017608955.1 Candidatus Aenigmatarchaeota archaeon
AAGTAATTTATCATCTTTTTGTATTAATGCCCTAACTCTTAGTTTTAGATTTGTCATAATATCATTTGAAACATTTATTATTTTATTTATATATATAATAGGGATAAAAATGACAAAATTATTTTTTAAATTTTTTTCTGTAAATGATGGAGTTTGTCAAGTACAAAGAGATATAATAAAAGAGCTAAAATCAATTTTCGGAATGGTGATAGATTTTCAAGAGATTGATATAAGAAATAACAAGGAAATGAAAGAAAAATATAAGATTACTTCAACACCAACTATAATTATAAGTTGCAGAGAAGAGGAAAAAGAAAGATTTGTTGGATTAACCCAAGAATTGTTCCTAAAAAAAGCAATACAAAAAATATCTAAAGAATGTAGATGATATGAAAAAATTAAATCTTTTAGACTATACTGAAATAGAACCTAGAATATATCAAGAAAATATTGCAGCTACAGCTGTGAAGAATAATACATTATGTATACTTCCTACTGGCATGGGAAAAAGCTATGTGGCAATTTTAACTGCAGCAAAGAGATTAGAAGATTATCCGAATAGTAAATTTCTTATGGTTGCCCCGACTCGTCCTTTAGTCAATCAACATTACAAACTTTTCAAAAAATTATTGATCCTAAAAGATGATTTGTTTGTAGTTTTGACAGGAAAAATAAGACCAGAAGATAGGAAAATGCTATATAGTAAAGGGAGATTATTTTTTGCAACTCCTCAAACAATTAGAAATGACTTAAAAAACGGAATATTAGATCTAAGAGATTTTTCTCTTTTAATTATAGATGAATGTCATAGGTCTGTAAAAAAATATGCATACAATAGGGTTATCGATTATTATATTAAAGAAGCAAAGAATCCTCTAATTTTGGGTTTAACCGCTTCTCCTGGTGGCATAAGACATAAAATAGAAGAAGTTAAGAAAAATTTACATGCAGATGTAATAGAAGTAAGAACTGAAAAAGATGAAGATGTTAAACCCTATATTCAAGATGTAAAAACTGAAAAAATTTTCATAGAGCTTCCAGATGAATTTAAACAAATAAGAAAAAACCTTATAGAGGCATATAATAGTAGATTAGAAGAATTAATAAGAATTAGAGCATTAAACTCAACAAAGGTTTATAAAAAAGATTTACTTGATCTTCAGAAAAAATTAGCAATATCTTATAATAAGAATAGAGATAATTTTATGGCCGCAAAAGGAATGAGTTTATGTGCACAAGTAATAAAAATTGAACATGCCATAGGGCTTATAGAAACACAAGGAATTAACCAACTATATAGATATCTCAATGAAATGGCAAAAACTTCTACATCAATGGCAACAAAAAGAATTTTATCTGATCCAAGAATTATAATGGCTGCAACAAAGGCCAAAAGATTATATGAACAAGGTATTGAACATCCCAAATTAGAAAAATTAATAGAGATAGTAAATCAAGAAATTAAAAATAAAAAAAATTGTAAGATAATTATATTTGCAAATTACAGATCAACAATAGAAAGAATTGTAAAGGCACTTAAGAAAAATAATATAGAAGTCAGAGAATTTATTGGTCAAGCAAAAAAATACGGAAAGGGATTATCACAAAAAGAACAAATACAGATTCTAAATGAATTCAATTATGAATTGTTTAATGTTCTTGTTTCAACAAGCATTGGCGAAGAAGGACTTTCAATAAATGAGGTTGATGTTGTTATATTTTATGATTCAGTTGCATCTGAGATAAGAAAAATTCAAAGAGCTGGTAGAACTGGAAGAACAAAACCAGGTAAAATTATATTTTTGATAACAAAAGATACTAGAGATGAATGGTATTTTTGGTCTGCATATCACAAAGAAAAAAGAATGAAATATATACTAAAAGATTTACAAAATAAAAATCTAAATGACTATGTGAATTAAATGCAGAAAATACTAAAGAAAAAAAATGAAATAATAGTTCTTATAGACCATAGAGAAAAAAAATCTCTGGTTTATGATTATCTTAAAAAAATGAAGATTAGCTTAAGGGAAACTTCTCTTAAAGTTGGAGATTATATAATATCTGATAGGACTGTTATCGAAAGAAAAGAAGCAAAAGATTTTATTAAATCTATTATAGATGGTAGATTATTTGAGCAAACTGAAGATTTGAAAAATAATTTTGAGAATTCTATTATAATAGCTGAGGGTAGTTTTAATAATAATGGCAATATGAGTGAAAATACTATAAAAGCTGCTTTAGCTTCTGTTGTTCTTGATAATAAAATTAGTATTATATCAACAAAAAATGAGAATGATACTGCAAAAATGATTTATTGGTTGGCAAGAAAAGAACAAGAAGATAAAAAAAGAGATATTGGAATAAAAGGAAAGAAAAAACCAAAAGATATCAAAAAATTACAAGAATATATCTTATGTTCTATTCCAAATGTTTCTACTATAACCGCTAAAAAATTATTAAAAAAATTTGGATCTATTAGAAATGTTGTAAATGCTAAAGAACAGGAAATGAAAAAAATTAATGGATTAGGAGATAAAAAAGTTAAGAAAATCTTAGAAATTTTAAAAAAGAAATATTAATATGGAGAACAACACATACAAATTAATTCTTCTAATGTATTTTCATAATAGTTACAACCAACAGGTTTATAATAAACATCATCTCTGTTTATATACAAATTAAATAATATTTCATCTGCTCCTGGTTCTTCAGATCCTTCATCTATTGTTATATCAATTATCGAGATATATACGCCATCTGAAAGAACATAAGATTCTCCTTTTTTCAATAAAGGAGTATACTCATCATTTATTTTCAATTTAACTTGCTCTGTTGAATCTGATATAAATACAACTTCAATTTTATATGTTTTACCTTCAAATATATAAGTCTTACTTGTATACTCTCCTTGTGTGGATGGTCTTGACATTGTTGTTTTAGATATAACTTTTTTATAAGCTCCTATACAAATTGGGCTGTTAGTATATTTTTTACATATAAAATTACAATTTGTGGATGGTGCACCTATAGATCGAAGTTCACATTTATTCAACATATCCAATACATCCTGTTTTGTTAAAGAAGTTTCATTTTTTATACATGCACCGTCTTTACACTTATTTGGACAATAATAGATTTCTGATTTAACTCTATTATTTTCACAATAATATTCCATCACTGCTAAACATGTTTTGGGTTCGGGTAGAGCACCTGTACAATATGTACATCCATCAGTTACAGTTATGTATTTTCCATCTTCATCTAAACCAGAAGTGGTTCCTTTCTTATAGTAATTTTTTCCACCATCTGAATCTATACATAATGGAACTATAGTTGATGTAGTTGGTGTTTCTGTACAAGCTCCGTCTTCACATCTGTTAGAACATTTATA
>JAFCEW010000048.1 GCA_017608955.1 Candidatus Aenigmatarchaeota archaeon
CGCCTTAACCATATTACACATCAGTTTGTTTTGATCTTCCTGAAGGCCTCGCAAAATTCCGTTGAGTGTGAGACCATTTTCTGGTACCTTATAGGAAAGGACGATCTTGATTTCAAGTTTGTCCATAGGGCTACTACCTCCTTTTTTGAAATTAGATTCTTTAAAGATTGTAGCCCTCCTTTTGTATTCATGTCAACTCTTCCCGTCACTTTGGGACAAACTCAAAAATTAAGTTGAATTGCTTTATTATCATTTATTTCTTACAATTTATAAATGAAGCAAACTAATTTTCTGTTTTTTTTGAGTCGCAATTATAATTTTTTCTGAATATCACATAAAAAAAATACATCATACAACAATAAATCAAGCCAGAAGTCATTTTAGTAATTGCAGCACCTTTTGTTCCAAACATATAAACTAATACAGTATATCCTAGAATATTTGAAATACCTACAACAAAAGCTCCGTTCCTCAATTCTTTTCCCTTGCCATGTGCACCTAAAAATCTGTTAATATAATCTCCGATACCATGAAACATACATCCAGGAGCAACTATATAAACCAAGGGAACAACAGCTTCATATGCTGGAGAATATAACAATAAAATTACTTTTTTTATAAGCATAACAAAAATCAACAAAGAACTAATTGACCCAATAAGAGTAAACACAGATGCTTTTTTAGGAATAGAATTTCTATTTGTAAAATCCTTGAAAAATGTCGTTCCCACAGCACTAGGGAGCATTGTTAATGGCATTGTAATTGTTAATGCTAAAAAAAAAACCTACATTTGTATTATCAATAAAATAGCCAATAGAAAGCCCAGCCAATTTTGCGCTTGCTACTCCTGCAAGGATCCCAAAATAAACCTGAAGACCATAAGTTTTATTTTCCTGCCAAATAATAGAGATATTCTTCTTTGAATTAAAAAATTTAGGTTTGAAGCTAATTATCATTATTAAAATTATTATTGTGAAAGCTATAAATTGGATTGCCAAAGCAGAAGTTAAAGATAGAGGGACAAAATAGTTAAATAATATCGCAGCCAAAAGATACAACACACGGGGTCCTATGCGGAAAATTGATAACTCATAAATTTTATTATCACCCTGCATAATATTTTCCAAACACAGCTGGAATGGAAATACATAAAGCAAAGGCGAAAAAATTCTAATGATCCGACCCAACTCATTATGAAATACCTGTTCTTCAAAAAATGAAAATATAAAAAGTCCAATAATAAACACCATAGAAATAATTGTAGCAAATATTAATAAAGACCCGATTAATTGATGCTTTATTTTTTTATTTTTTCTTTTTGCTAAAATCCTGCTTCCTGAAACAAATACTCCTAATGTTAAAAATGGTACAATAAAACCAAATAAATTCTGTAAAAATTTTAGATCGCCATATTGCTTTGGCCCAAGTAACCTAGTATTAATGACACTGATCCCAATACCTAATAAAATACCAAAAACCATTGAACTATAAAGTGCACTTACTTGCTTGACCTTTTTCTTTCCAAGCAAATTTTTAATATTTGCGTTTTTAATACTTATTTTAATATTCAATTTCATTATTTAAATCGATATTATTCTTATTGACAGATACTGATATTCCAAGAAAAATTGCTAATAATATTCCAAGATTTGAGGCAATGCTAAGTGAATTAGTCATGTTAGCTAAAATAAATTTTAGCGTTTCAAATAATGGAATGTAAAAAATAAAATTTTTAGTTCTTGCTAATGGCCAGAAATAATCAAATACATAAATAAAAAACATACAATATAAAATAAAAACAACGATCCCTCTAAAAAATAGTACTTCTAGAAATCCATTGTGAATATCACCTGCTTCACCTTTAGCAAACTTTTTTCCTGCTCCAGCCGCTAACATTCCATAATAATACACATCACTTTTTTTATCTCCAAAACCAATAAGCCAATTTTTTTTAATGTTTTTTAAAACCATATTATATATGTTCATTCGAATAGTTATAGTATTACTAAATAATCTTTGCCGAATTAATGAAGAATTTTTAACTTCTTTATTTTCAGGAAAAAAAATAAATATCAATAAAGAAATAATGCTAACAATACTCACTACAAATGGAATCATTTTCCATATTAATTTTTTCTTAAATTTAAATAAATATAAGGTTAATAATAGAATTGATGTTATCCAGCTCATTCTATGGAATGTAAGTATAATTCCAGCAGAAAATAAAGTTACAAGAAAATATCTTTGCTTTTTTGCATGAACTATAAACAGTGTTATAACTATCCCAGAAATTAGATAATAACTCTGAATATATTCAGAATGAAAAACTCCATTTGATCTTAAAAACTCAGAAAATGCTATACGATAAGAGCCTAATCTAAAAAAATTTGGATCTACGAGAAACTGTAATATTCCAATGACGCTTGAAACAGAACATAAAATTAAAAATGCCTTGCAAAGCGCTTTTATCATTTCCACGTCAGCAGTTCTCTTGAGTGCTAAATAAATGACTATAAACGTTAGAATTGATGTATTAAAAACGATAAAATCTCTTATTGTTAATAATTTTCTATATTGCAGATAAGAAACAAATACATTAGATAAAACATATAAATATAAATATTTTTCAAATTTTAAAATTAAAACTCTTTCATTTCTATATTTTAGATTTTGTATAAAGACTAGGCCAAGATAGCATGAAAAAAATATCAATAGAATTCGATTTGGTTGAAAATCAAATGGCAAACTTTTTATATCTATAATAAAATATTTTGTATTTAAAACAGAATGTGCTAAGATCCAATAACTGAAAATAAAAGTTATGTATATATGAGATGAATTACTTTTTGATGTGAGATATACAGCAATAAAGAAGGCTAAAATTACATATATTAAAAAATAAATCTGGTTCATCAGATTAACTGGATTATCTATAGCTGAGGCTTAAAATTTGAATCATAATTAGTGCTTGTATTTCTTTGATACGATAATTGTTGACTGAAGTCAACTATTTTTTTAACTTCAATAAATTTTATGGATTTCTAGAAATTTCAAACCTAGATATGACTTTTTTCCTCTTTCCATTTTTTTCCCTTCCTTGTTAATTCGCTTTGTCTCGATATAAAATTGAACCTAGTTCATCAATTAAAGCATTTGCAACTACTTTATGTCCTTCATAATTCCAATGTCCCCAATGCAAAGGAATACCAGTATTTTTAAAAGACTGTCTGAATATTCTTTGTAATCCTGTAAAAGTCAAGCACTTTTGAACTAAACCGCTTCGCGGTATAGAGATAATTGTTTGATCATTTAGACCTGGATATTCTTTCATTTCCCTCTGGTAAACCTCCTTGGAAAAATCTAAGATTGGCTTCATCCA
>JAFCEW010000049.1 GCA_017608955.1 Candidatus Aenigmatarchaeota archaeon
AACAAATAAAAAGAATTTTAAGTTCTGTTATTAAATAATATTATGGCCAAATTTGTTGTAACACCATGGGAAGTAACAGGAGACGTGAATTATGACAAACTTGTTAAGGATTTTGGAACAACAAGAATATCTAAGCAATTATTGGAAAAAACAAAAAAACATACAGGAAAATTGCATTTATTTTTAAGAAGAGGACTATTTTTTTCACATAGAGACTTTGATAAAATTTTAGATGACTATGAAAAGGGAAAAAAATTCTTTTTATATACTGGCAGAGGTCCTTCTGGCAAAACACATTTAGGTCATCTAATGCCATGGATATTTGCAAAACATCTACAAGACAAATTTAAAGCAGAGATGTATTTTCAATTAACAGATGATGAAAAATATTTAGTTAAAAATTTGACATTAGATCAAACAATTGGATTTTCATATGACAATGCTTTGGATGTAATAGCATGCGGATTTGATCCAAAAAAGACATTTATTTTCTTGGATACAGAATATTCAAAATCACTTTATAAAATGGCTATCAGAATTTCAAAACATATAACATTTTCTATAACAAAATCAGTATTTGGATTTCAAAATAGTTCAAATATAGGACTTATATTTTTCCCAGCAATGCAAGCTGCTCCATGTTTTTTTCCTTCAGAGCTTAAAAAGAAAAAAATGAACTGTTTAATTCCAGCAGCAATTGATCAAGATCCATATTGGAGAGGAATTGCAAGATATGTTGCACCTAAATTAGGATATCCAAAACCAGCACAGATTCATAATAAATTCTTGCCAGGTCTAGGAGAATCAGGAAAAATGTCATCATCAAAGCCAAATACATGTATTTTTACAACAGATGATCCAGATATAGTAAAGAGAAAGATATGGAATGCATTTACAGGCGGAAGAGGATCAAAAAAAGAACAAATGGAAAAAGGTGGAAATCCAGATATCTGTAAAATATATCAATATCTTTATTACATGTTTGAAGAAGATGATAAAAAATTAAAAGAAAGATATAATAATTGCAAAAAAGGAAAAATTTTATGTGGAGATTGCAAAATTTATCTTACAAACAAAATAAATAAATTTCTAAAAGAACATCAGAAAAGAAGACAAAAAGCAAAAAGGCAATTGGATAAATTTATATTGAGGGACTGAGATGGATAACAGAATACATAGATTATACTTTGGTATACGTTATTTAATAGGAGGATTAATAACAAATGCGATTGTTCTCAGCTATATAGCGATTAGAGGAAAAATAAATTTTACTCAGGCTATTGTAGTAATACCAATAGCAATTATAGTAGCACTTGTTTCTTGCACAAAAATGAATAAAAAAATGATAGAATTATCTTATCAAGCATCTATTAAACTTAAAAAACACCCAAATATTGAAAAATTTATTTTTAAATTGGTATAAAATTTTCATAAAAATGAATACTTATTTTTTAACAATAACGAAAGAATTCAAAAAAGAGTATACGATAAAATCGGTAAAATAGTGGACCGTGATCATTCTTCTTGAATTTAAATAATAATTCTTCTCTTAGTAACTGATATTGTGCATTTTTATTAGATCTTTTTCAAATATTTCTAATTCTTTAGGTATCTTAATCTCTATTTCATCCTTTAATGTTAATCCTTTATCTTTTTTAGTTTTCCATATCTTTGTATTAAAATTTATTAATTTCTTGGTTATTTTATCTAATTTATAATTATATTTTGCTTCTGGAAATCTTTCTATATGGATGCTTTTTTTACTGTATAATTCTCTCCATATATAGTCTGTTATAAATGGCGTTATTGGCGCCAATAATTTTAGAATATTTTTCAAAACAATATGTAATGTAAACCATGCTGATTTTTGTTCCTCTTTGCTATATCCTTCTCCATATGCTCTTGTTTTTGTCATTTCAATATAATGTGAAGCAAACAAATTCCAGACAAATTCTTTTATTATTGTTGATGGAATATAAAAATCAAAATCATCATATCCTTTTTTACATGTTTTTATTATTTTGTTCAATTCTGATAAGATCCATTTATCTGTTCTAGTTAATTTGGCATTTTTTGGTTGTGGAAACATCGAAATGTATCTTGAGATATTCCATAATTTTGTTAAAAATTTAGATGCAGCCAATATCCTTTCTTCTGAATACCTGAAATCTGATCCTAAAGACGATTCTGATGCATTCCATAATCTAAATATATCTCCTCCATATTTTTCTAAAATTGGAATAGGATCAACAACATTTCCTTTTGATTTACTCATTTTTTGTCCTTTTTCATCAACCCCATAACCCATAATCCAAGCGTGTTTAAAAGGAGATTTTTTAGTTAATTGATAGCATCTTAAGAGTGAATAATATAACCAAGTTCTGATAATATCTTTTGACTGCGGTCTTATACTGCATGGATATAATTTTTTAAATAATTTTTCATTTTTCTTAAATTGAGATATAAATAAAGCTGAGATACTAGAGTCCATCCAAGTATCAAATGTTCTTTTATCTCCTATAAATCCTTTATCTGAGCCACAATGTGGACATTTTTTGAATGGTGGATTTTCTTTCCATGGTTTGTAATATTTACCTGGTTTTGGGACACATGCTTTTCCGCAAGATTTACAATACCAAACAGGAATTTCAGTTCCATAATATCTTCTTCTTGAAATAGGCCAATCTATTGTAACAGAATCAATCCAATCTAAAAGTATCTGTCTATGTTTTTTAGGATGAAAATTGAGTTTTAAGCAAATTTTTCTTATATCATTTTTGAAATCTAATTGTTTTAGATAATATTCATTCATTGGAATAAATTCAATAGGATTTTTACTTCTATCGCAGATTGGTGTTCTATGCATGATTTTTTCAGTTTTTTCTATGAGATTTTGTTTATCCAAATCCTTTATTATCTGTTCTCTTGCTTCTTTTATATTCATTCCAGCATATTTACCAGCATTTTTTGTCATTTTTCCTTGAGGATTTATTGCTATTATTTCTTGCAATCCAAGCTCTCTAAATAATCTAACATCAGCATAATCTCCATAAGAGCATATCATTACTAATCCTGTTCCAAATTCTTTTTTTGCATAAGGATTTGTTGTAATAGGAACTTCTCTATTAAAAATAGGGATTATTGCATGTTTTCCTTTAAGATT
>JAFCEW010000050.1 GCA_017608955.1 Candidatus Aenigmatarchaeota archaeon
AAGTAGGATTTATATATGTTATATTTGAAATTGTATAATTTATGTTATTATAAACTAATTGTGCTAATGAAATCTCAGAATTTTCTAATATACTAAATTCTGCTATGAATGTTTCTCTTGAAGTTTCATAAGTATCATTTGAATATTCTATTGATTCTAAATTTGCTCCAATAGTAAAACTATAGTTTTCTGCAAATAAACAAAATCCTCCTGTGTCATTTTCTCCACAAGCTAAAATATTCCATTCATAATTTCCTAACTTAAATCCAGAAATAGTTATATTTGTTGAATTTGAATCTCCTGATATTTCTTGTGTTGTTTTATTAAATATTCCAGTTGAATTCCAAACATATAAAGTTGCATTTGTTAAATTATAATATGAAGTTGAAATATTTGAAATAAAATCTAAAGTTGAAAATGAAGTTGATAGTCCATCTGGAGGATAAATTAAATTAATATTTATTTGAGAAATTCCAGCATCTTTTTTTATATCTAATTCACTTCTTGTTTCATCCCATACCATTACTTCATCTATAGTTCCATTAAAGAATTGTGCTGTCCCTCTATCTACACTTCCTATTATAGCATAAGAATTTCCTGAGACTGCATCTGTATTTCCTGAAGTTGCAACTGAATTCTCATAAGTTCCATTAATATAGATTGAAACTCCTGTTCCATTATAAACTCCTGCTAAATGAATCCACTCATTAGTTGGTATAGAAGAAACAGATTGAACTGAAATCTCAACATCAGTCTCATTATATATTCCAAATTCAGCTTTATCTTCATTTAATCTTAAATGCCAATTTCTATTTCCTCCCCCATTCGCTTGTGAAATTATGCTTTTTATTCCTCCTATACTATTTACTAAAACCCAAGCTTCTAAAGTTAAAGTAGAAATTCCATTAGTTTCAGTAATTACTTGGCTTATATTAACATATTGATTTATTCCCTTAAAAGTCAGTCCATTTCCATATCTTCCAGTATCCCAAGTAGGAGAATTAATTAAAGTTCCATTATATTTTCCTGTTTCATCTACAGCAAGAATGCCAGAAGTTTCATCAAATTTCCAATATGCAACTCTTGAAGCAGAAGCTAAATTTATGAAAGCTAAACTAATAAAAATCATAAAAAGTAATAAAATTAATTTTTTCATTTTAAACTGGCAAACCTCCTACTCTACTTTTTCCATATAAAATTACAATAATAATTATAGACAATACTACTGCTATTATTGGAAAATGCTCTCCAAGAATTAAGTTAGTAAAATTAAATTGAGATGCAGTTGAGCTTATTTCTGATTCAGACTTAAATTCATCATATACTTTTGCAAAAATTCCTGCGATAAATACAGCTATAATCAAAGCTATTATAAAAACCACAGTTAATGCTGGGTGTGTGTTTATGTATATTGCTGAAATAATTAATCCTATCATTAAT
Organism: Candidatus Aenigmatarchaeota archaeon; assembly: GCA_017608955.1. Classification (GTDB taxonomy): domain Archaea; phylum Aenigmatarchaeota; class Aenigmatarchaeia; order CG10238-14; family CG10238-14; genus JAFCEW01. Next base: position 1,441 of record JAFCEW010000050.1, read on the forward strand.
CCTATTAATGTGAAGAATATGAAAAAATCAAGTAAAGGAATGGTTTTGTTTTCTACTCCCTCTATGGTTTGAATTGTGTTATTTGAAAATCCTTCTTGTTGTTTTAATTCTGACAAAACCATTAGAAAAACTTTTGAAAAAATTATTGCTCCTAAAGCTAATCCAAATACAACTACGATAGCTATTACTAAACTTTGAAAGTCTGCTTTTTTGTTTTTTATTATTTTTCTCATATTTTTCCTCCTAATATCTCTATTAATTTCTTTTCATTCAATTGTAAATTAGATAACCTGCTTTTGTAAGCAATAATTTTACTTGCTTTTATTTTAGAAATCTCTAATCCAAAAACCTCTTTTATTTTCTTCTGCATATTTCTTATTTGATTTTCTAATTCTTCAGATATTGCTGAAAGTTTATATTTTGCCATAATATTTGTAAGATATTGAACTTTAAAAAAATAATTATTTAAATTGTTTTTAAAATATGTTTAAATTTTGTTTAAAATATTTTTTTAAATATACTTTCATTAAAATTATAAATTAAAATTATTGAAAGGAGGTAAAAAATGAGAAGTTTATTGAATAAGAAAGCACAATTAGGCAATCTACAAGGGATAGTAATTACATTAGTTGTTATAGGTATTGTTTTAGGTATTGGATTCATGGTTCTTGAGGAATTCATGGATCAAATGAGTGCAGGAAGTGAAGCAGAATCAGGTGTTAATGAAACAATACAGGCAGTAAAGAAAATCCCTACATGGCTTAGTATAATAGTTATACTTGCAATTGTAGGTATCTTACTTGCAATTGTATTTAGTGTATTGCCAAGAGCTACAACAACAGTATAAGCTTCTCATTCATAGAAAATGAATGAGAAAGGGCAATTAGAGAGTTTGAGGTCAGTAGTAATTGCATTAGTGATTATTGGATTGATTTTGGGTGTAGGTTTTATGTTATTAGAGGAGTTCCAGAGTGAATTAAGCGAGAATAAAGTTACAATTAATAATGAAACTGTAGATTTGACACCTTATGGATATGCATATGTTACTAAAAATTCCACTACAGCAGGAATAATCTGCTATAATGGATTTGAAGTAATAATTGTAACTAATGCTTCTAATGGTATTATAGTGTCTTCTGGAAACTATACTTACGATGACGACGGAAAAATAACAAATTTGACATATGTTGCAAGTGAGTGGAATGTAACATATTCATACCAGTATGGAAAAGAAGCTTGTGGAGGAATTACAGATACAATTACAGCAACACAGAAAGTCCCTACTTGGCTATCTGTTATAGTAATTGTGTTGATTGCAGGAATACTTTTAGTTATAGTGTTTAAAGTGTTGCCAGTAGGTAGAGGTAGTAGAGGAGGTGAGATTGCTGAAATTTAATTTTTTATTTCCTTTATGTTATTATTTTGAAAGGAAATTTTTTTAAATAAAGAAAGATAAATTTAATTAGGAGGTAAAGAAAATGGCTTATGCATTATTTAAAAATGGAGTAATAAGGAAAGTAACAGTAGCTAAAGCGAGAGAGCTTGCAGAAAAAGGGAAAATTGTTGCTTGGCATAGAAGTAGAACGTTACTTATGAAGTGGGCTTTAAAATACCCAGAAG
>JAFCEW010000051.1 GCA_017608955.1 Candidatus Aenigmatarchaeota archaeon
CAAAAAGAAATTGAACGAACTAGAGATGAAAATATTAATTTAATACAATCAGGAATAAATAAAATAGATAAAAAATTGCTAGCGCTAGATACAGAATTTTTGAGGCCCAGAGGATATGTAGAACAATTGCCAACACATATTCATGAATCAGAAGGTCTAGAAGGTGCAGTAGATAATCTTAAATCTCAGATAGATGATCTGAAATCAGAATTAGAAACAATATAAATAAGTTTTTAAATTAACGTTTTCTATTATTTTAAATACGCAGGGGTAGCCAAGTGGTCAACGGCGCAGGCCTTAGGAGTCTGTCCCTTAGTGGGTTCGTGAGTTCGAATCTCACCCCCTGCACTAAATAAAATCCTGAAGAAATCTAAAAGAATCCTAAACAAATCTAAAAAATAAAAAAAAGAGAAAAAAATTATTTTTTCAAAAAGTCAAGAGTTACAATTATAGTACCTGCTAGTGCAAATATCCATCCAATTATTTGGAATAGTTTAAATCCATACAATGCCACTGTTACAAAATTTTCCCAGAATGTCAATGTTGCTGAAGAGAATAGTGCTGCTAGTAAAAACATCAAACCTGCTATTGCTATCCAGTTAAATCCTCTCACTGATTTTTTTCTTATTCCTGCATGTTCTGCTAGTGCTGGTACTAAAAAACAAATAACTCCTAACCAAATCAAATCTAATACCATGTTTACACCTTAGAATAAAATTCTTTTTTTCGTAATTTAAAGCTTTACTTTAAGTAAAAATCGACAAAACTTAGATAAATTAGAAAATTTATAATATTTATATGAAATCTATTCAGATAAAATGCCCCAAATGCGGAAGTACTACTAATGAACTAATAGAATGCGAAGAATGTGGTGCTATTGGTTGTACAAGATGCATGAAAAAGAAATATGGCAAATGGGTATGTCATAAATGTGAAATATCTGAACAAAAATATTATTCATCTGATAATTATTATTCTCGTGATAAAGAATCATCAGAAAGTGATGTAAATTCTGCATTTTCTGCTATGTTTGGCTAATATTCTTTTCTATTACTTCCCCGTTTGGTGTTTTCTCTTGAAAAATTTGACATTGAAATTTGTATATTTTTACATCAGGATTTGTCAATATATTAGGATCTAAACCAGCTTTAAAACATAATTGTTCTAAAAATTTTTCTGCTGACCATCCATATTCTACAGGAACTTGTGGAAGTAAAAGCCCAGACATATGGTCATATATAATGATCAGACCATCTTTTCCAATTTGTATTTTTTTTGCATATTCTTTTGGACTGTTAGCATGTATTGGTTTTGGTTCTGTTAATATAGAAATCTCTAATATAATTTTATTGAGTTCTTGTCTTTTCAATGGCAAAAATCTAGGATCTTTAAATGCAGCAGAAATAGCAGCTTTTTGAAGAGCCTCACCTAATTCTAAAATAGGATATGGAAATCCAATACATCCCCTTAATTCATGTTCAGGATAAGTATGAATAGAAACAAAAATTCCTCTTTTATTCTTAAATCTAGTCTTTTTGATTTTTTGTTCTCCAGAAAAATAATTTTCTATTGTTTTTCTAGCAAGTAAAATAAGTTCTTTACCATCTTGAAGGTTCATATAAATAATTAGAAAAAGAAAAATAAAAATGAGGAAGTCCTATACATCGTCGTCGTCCCATTCCCATTCTTCCTCTAAATCAACATCCTCTATTTTTTCATCTTCGAATTCTTCTTCAAATTCTTCAGACATTTCCTCACTAATCCAATTGTTTAGTAAGAAAAAATATTTAAATATGTATGAAAGTACCATAAAGTAGTAAAAATAGCCTTTTTAACAGAATAATTTTAAATTAGAAACAATTTTATAATTACAATAAATACATCTTCCTTTTCTTTGTTTTAATTCATTTCTATCATTCGGTTTTCCGCAATTAGGACATTTTATGTTTTTCCAGTTTGACATAAAGATATAATTTAATTTTCTGATTTAATTCCTTTTGGTTATTATCCGATATATATTACAGGTTTGTTGTTTGATACTCCTTGATTTTCAATAATGATTTTATTGTCTCCTTTTGTAAAATGTGCTGTTCCATTAATATCTATATTAGAATATGCTATAAAAAGTGTGAGCTCTTTTCCTGATTTTGTTATGTTTATATTATTTCTTTGACCAGATAATGATGTATCTTCTTTCAAAGTATAAGTAAAATTAAGATAATCATTTGTTGGATCTGATTTTATAGTTCCTTCTGTTATTTTTATGTTAATTGTTCTTTTTGCATTCTCTCCTTCTGATGCAACTTCTTTTATAGCAGTATCTATTGTCTCTAAGTTACGAAATGCCTCTGTAATTGTAGATGAATCTTTTGCTTTATCCAATGCAGGAGTAACTACAACTAACACTAAAGAAACTGAAGTTATTACAAATAAAATAACTAATGTAAATGAAACAAAATGACTTAATGCTTTCATTAATTTAAATTATATGATTTCTGAAACTTATCTTTATATGTTAATATACCTAAGTCAAATTATTTTCTTTCAGTTTCTTTTAATTTTTTTAAAAGTTTATTCATTCTTTCTACAAATTCTTTTGCAATATACAAAGCATTTTCTGCCTCTTTTTTTGTAGTAAAAAAACTTATGCTATACTGTCCATTATGTCTTAAATTTCTATAGTGATCTAACAAATTAATCCATTTATTTTCTAGAAATTTTTTATTTACGTATTTTTCTTCGAGATATCTTGCTATGCAATAATGACTTTTTTCTCTGAATCCATCAAAAAAGAGTATTGCTCTTGCAGAATGAAACATGGCTAGATAAGATGATAAAATAGATGAGTTGAAAGTATTATTTTTAAGATTTTTCTCAGATTCTATAAGCCATTTCCTTGAAATTTTTATGCTACGTTCTGCCTTTTCTGTTGATGGAGGAATTTTTCTGAGTAATTTCGCCTTTATACAATCCTCAATA
>JAFCEW010000005.1 GCA_017608955.1 Candidatus Aenigmatarchaeota archaeon
CTATAGTGCCGGTGTAAGTAGCTCTAAGCCAAGGAAATATAAGAATAATAAGAAACATAGATACTATAAGTGGTTTTAAAGTAAATTTAAAATATCTTGAATTAGTTTTCATTATTTCTGATAAATATTTATTCATCTCTTCAATATTACCAGCTTTTTGTGCAACTAACATTTTTTCTCTAAGTTCTTGCATTTCCTGTTTAATTTTTTTTTCAGTTTCAGTTCCCAAAGCCTTTTTATTAACAATATTAGTTATTGTTATTATTATTAAACCAACAATGAATATAGCTAAGGACGGACTAAACATTAAAAGTGGTGACAATATTGGATTTAATAGTTCGCTTATCATTTTAATCAACACCTAATACTTTCCTAACAGCTGGATGTGCTTCTTCTATTCTTTCTCTTTTTAATTGCTCATAGAAATTATAAATAATTGATACTGTCAATAAAATTCCTGTTCCAGATCCTATAGCACCAAGGAAATCAGCAAATGCAGCTAAGAAACCAATTGCAGCTCCTCCTATTACTGTTAATGGAGTTATATATCTAGATAAAACATTTTTTATAATTCTTGGATCTCTTCTATACCCTGGTATTTGCATACCTGTTGATGTAATCTGGTCAGCAATAGATTCTGCATCCATACCAGATGTATTAATCCAAAATATAGAGAATATAGTACAACCTATTATCATAGCAGACATATATATTAATGCTCTTAATATGAGTTTGAATGTTACAGATCCTGTTATTAAATTAAATAGCATATTACGTGGTGCTCTTAGATAATATACAAGACCACTATAAGGCTCAACTCCTTGCGGTGATTCTCTAAAACATCCTAATATTCCACATCTTAAAGAGGGGGTGTCAGCCATAGGTTTGGCAAGCATGCTCCCAAACATCTGCATATTTGCCAATAAAGCAGAAACTAAAATAACAGGAATAACACTAGCATAAAATAAATTTAATGACCATCTCCTTCCAAATCCTCTTAAAGAAGAAAATCCTAGTGGAATATCAACAGTTATACCTTGCGTATAAATAACTATTAGAAATATGACTATAGTGGATATAATAGGTAATAGATTTGCTAAAACATCAAACATATTTCCACCAAGTAAATTTATAATAAGTCTCCAGAACATACCTACTGGTTCATTTACTGCGCTTGGTAATCCGCCAGCTATACTAAATGGAGTGAATAATCCAACAAATATCGATTCTGTTACACCAGCTGCAATTATAAGGCTTATACCAGATCCTATACCATATTTACTCACAATTTCATCTAATAAAATAATAATAAATCCACCAATTGCTAGTTGTGTAACAACGATTGCAATCATAGGAATACTATTATTTACAGGAGGAACAGCACCTGTTATAACAAATGCTACAGATTCTACAATACAGAATATAACAGCTAATATTTTTTGTGCAGCTTGGAATTTTTCTCTATTTTCTGGTTTTGTCATGTCCCAGTCTATAATTTTAGATCCTGTTAACAATTGTAAGAAAATAGAAGCAGTAACTATAGGTCCTATACCTAATGTCATTAAAGTTCCAAATTTGGATCCTAATAACATTTGAAAAGTTTGAAATCCTCTACCTGCCCCTTCTCCAACTCCATATACATGACCGAATAATTGTGATGATAAAATATAATAAATAACTAGGACAAATCCAGTCCATAATAATTTTTTATTCAAAGGAGGCTTATATGTTGGTTTTTCAATAGTAGGTAAAAATCTTGCTATTTTTGTAATATCAAACATTTATCTCACAATAACTTTTCCTTTATTCTTTTCTATTTTTTCTTTTGCGATTCTGGAGACATATTTTGCTTCTAAAATTATTTTATGATTTATCTTTCCTTTTCCTAATAATTTATCATATCCTAATTCACTGAGATTTATTTTAATTCCGTCTTTTGATTTCTTAATTTTTTTTTCTTTTAATAAAATATCAATTTTTAAATCTAAATCTTTTAGGTTGATCGCATTTATTTTTTTAATAGATTTTTTTGGTCTTTTAAATCCAGACTTGCCATAATGATCAGGCATATATTTTATAGCGGTCATTCTTTTATGTTTATGAAGACCTGCTAATCCTCTACCACCTCTACTTCCACCGCCTCTATGTTTTTTGGATGATCCATATCCTGCAGTTCTATGACCTCTTTTTTTCAATATTTTTTTTCTTCTTGTAACGACCATTTAAATCTCCTTTTTGGGTTTCTTGGTTAATTTGAATATTTTGTATAATATAAAAATTAAAAAAGTCGCTATTAGAGTAGCAAATGCAAAAATATATAAAAAATTAAGATCAGATAGACCAATTGTTTCAGCAAAAAAACCAAATAATTTAACAGGTAACCCAAAGATATACCATGCCCATCTATCCATAACATCTCCACATAAAGACATTGATATAACAAAGCCTAAAAAAGACCATAGAAAACCAATTAAAATAAATATTAAAATTTTCCATTTTTCAATAATTTTTTTTATAGATTTCATATCATTCTCTCCAAAAGTTCATTTATTTTTTCTTTTCTATCTCCCAAATCTCCTTTCGGATATGGCAATCGTGTTGATTTGAATCCTTTTCTTGGTGGATTTAACCTAAAAACTTGTTTTATCTGTTTAATATCTTTAATTTTTCCCCTTTTTTCGATTAATTTTTTAAGAACCTTATCATCAATTTTTCCATAAGTAACATAATTTTGGACTTTTTTGACCATTCCAATATTTTGAGGAGTTTCCTCTAGAATAACACAATGATTAACTCTATTAAGTCTAAGCATTTTTAATGTATCTTTTATTTCTTTTCTTACCTTTACAGATCCTCTTATTCTTATAACAGCTAACATCATACCCCTCTATATCTATGTAAATTCTTTAATGCATTGAAAGTTGCTTTTATAAGATTGAATCTTGTCCCTGTTTCTCCAAAAGTTTTAGTCCAGATATCTTTTATTCCAGCTAATGCAAATAATTTTTTACTTTCTTCATTCGCAACTAGCCCTACTCCTTTAGGTGCTGGCATTAATACAATTCTTACAGAACCAGATTTACCTTCTGATTTAAATGGTATAGAATGATTTTCTCCACATCCACATTCCCAAGAACCACAACCTCTTCTAATTTTAATTAAATTCATTTTTGCTTTTCTTGTTGCTTTATCTATAGCAATTCTACCTTCTTCTCCTTTTGCTTCTCCAAATCCGATTACTCCGTCTTCATTTCCAACTATAACAAATGCACTTGTTGTATATCTTCTCCCTGATTTATGCATTTTTGTTGTGATCTTTATAGGAGTTCTTTGTATACCACCGCCTTTTCCTGATCTTCCACCTATTTCAACTAATTCTGTTCGAAGATTAGGAATTAAAAAATCTGCTATTTCAGGCTCTTTAATTTTTATTCCATTATCCAATATTTCATCGATACTCTTTATTTTTCCAGCCAAGACTTTTTTACCTAATTCTGTTTTTGGCTTCCATTCACTAAGCATTTCTTCCTTTTTTTCCTGCTCAATTTTTTGCTTTTCTTCTTCTGTCTGTTTTTTCATTTTTATCAGCTTTTCTCAATTTTTGCTTTGACTGAATTAAATATTTTTTCAATTTCCTTATCTTTTATATGTTTGCCTTTAATTCTATCTTCAGAAGGAAACATTTCTTCTGTTTTTTCAGATTTTGGAATATTTAAACCAGCATCTATAGCTCCTTTAAGCGCAGCATAAATTTTTCCACCTTTTGTACATGATTGAAGACCAACATCAAGAACAGCAGATTTTATTTTATTTTTAACTGCTTTTTTTCCAATCAGAAAACCAGTTAAATATGCTGCAGGAACATTAGAATATGATCCTTTCCAACCAAATTTTGATAGATTTTTACTAGAACAAGAAACCAGGGTTTGATCAGCATCTTTTTTGTATTTTATAATTTGAGCATATGTATATTTTAAGGATTTTCTAACGACTAACCTTGGTTTTTTTGATAATAAAAGCTTTAATCTTCTATTATAATTTGTTTTTTTCTCTTTTCTTCTTTTTAGTGGTAATATATAATTACGTTTTTTCTTTGGCATCTTCAACAATACCTCTTTGTTTTAAATATAGTTTCAAGTGGGTCCTACTCCTGAATACCCCACCTTTAGCTAACATATATAATCTTCTATAATTTTTTTCATCGATTTTCTTTTCATCTCTTAGTTCTTTTAGCATCCTTCTCAATGGTCTTATTGTGTTGATCCATTTCCTTTTCTTTGGTAATCTAGCACCTTTTTTTCCCTTTCTGCTTCCTACTCCTTGTTTTTTTGCTTTTTCCATTTTTTTGATTCTGATTTTATCAGGTCTTTTCTTTATATAGCCATGAGAAATCATTTTTTTAATATCAGCACGAGTAATAGCATTTTTTATTTCTTCTTTATGTTCTGGATCTATCCAAATCTTTGTTTCTCCTACTTTCAAGATTTCTGCTGCAATTCTTCTTTGAGATGAAAATCCTGCCATTTATATCACGCGTTTAATACCTTTATTTTGAGCTCCTCAGCCCTTTTCAAAATAATTTGTCTTTTCTTTTTTCCTATTGAACTTGCTAATCTAGCTGCCTGTTTTTTATTATCTATTTTGTCTAAATCTTTTATATTTTGAACATAGATATCTTCTAATCCAGAAGGATGTAAACCTCTTTTAGATTTTTCAGTTCTATATCCGACTGTAACTATTCTACCTTTTGACTTTTCTTTTTTTCTTAGTTTATTATGAATACCTCTAGATCTTCTCCATCTTTTTTTTACTCTTTTTAGATAATTTGAACATCTATTTATGAATTTCATATTACTTACCTTTTTCTTTAATATAAATACCATCTTGAAAAATACGTCTATCATATTTATTTAATCTGCATGCAGTTTCTATATTTGCTGCTGTCTGTCCGACATTTTCCTTGTTTATCCCAGAAACAATTATTTCTTGTCCTTTTACTTCTACTTTAGTATCTCCTATGATTCTTGCTTTTCTAAATGTTTTTTCTCCTAAAAAATTTGTTATTAAAATTTTATCTCCTTCCATTTTTACATTAATAGGAAAATGAGAATATACGATTGCTAATTTATATTCATATCCCTTTGTAACACCCTTAATCATATTTTTTATATGTGCAACTATAGTGCCAACCATTGCCTTAACTTTTCTTCTTTCTGATTTCGAAAACACGATTATTTTATTATCTTTTTTTTCGATTTTAATGTCAAAAAAATATTTGAAAGTTTTTTCTAATTCTCCTCTTTCTCCTTTTATTTTTACTATTTTATCTTGTACTTCTGCTGTTACATTTTCAGGAATTATAATCTCTTTTTCCATTATGAACACCTAAAATATATATGCTAAAAGTCTACCTCCAATTTTTTGTTTTTTTGCATCTTGATGTGTCATCACGCCTTTAGGATTTGTCAGGATCAGAAAACCAACATCTTTAGCAGGAAGAAATCTTTTTTCAAATTTCTCAAATCCATCTATTTTAACAGGATATCTTGGTTTTATTATACCACAATCATTTATTTTATTTTTAAGTTCTATTCTGAATTTACCAGATTTTCCATCATCTATAAACTCAAAAGTACCAATATAACCTTTTTCTTGAATTACTTTAAGGACTTCTCTCACTAGATTAGAAGCAGGTGTAATACACTCTTTTTTACCTATTCTTTCTGCATTTTTTATGGCAGACATAACATCTGCAAGCGTATCATGTCTCATATATTCACCAATTATTAAAATACATTATTCAGTAATGTTTATTAAGGTTTTTATATCTTTAAAAATTTTAAAAAGAAAAGCTTAATTCTTTTCATATCATTAATTTTAGGACAAAATGCGTCAGCCGGGATTTGAACCCGGGTCACTGGCTTGGAAGGCCAGGGTCTTAACCAGGCTAGACTACTGACGCATTTATAAATTTTTAGCTATTTGCTTTAAATCTTCTTTTAAAGATGGTATAATATCGAATTTATCTATTTCAGAAATATTTAACCATTTCCATTCTATTAATTCTTTTCCATCAACTTGTGGTTCTTTGCCATTCACATATTTTTCTATATCACAAATAAATCTTACGCCTGGTATTTTCTTTTGAGAAAGATTAATTTCATACACTTTGAACTCTCTTGGATTGTTTATTATAACTCCTAGTTCTTCTTTCATTTGTCTTTTTAGTCCATCTATGAAATTTTCTCCAGGATTTAATTGTCCGCCACCACACTCCCACATATTTGGATATAATTGTCTATTAGGAGATCTTTTAGCAACTAATACTTGCCATTGATCATCTTTTTTTCTTAGACAAACACCGGCTACATGAACTTCTAACTTGTTTATGCCATCTTCTCTCATTTTATCCCATTTCTTCAGCTCTTTTAAACCAAAAATCATTTTCTTCATTTTTCTGTTCATTTTCTTCTTCTTTCTCAGGTTGTTTTTCCACTCCTTTTTCTATTATTTTTTCAACAATCTTTTCTTTTCTGCCTTTCCATTCAACATTTTCATTTTTTATTTTCTGAGCTAAGGAATTTAATTCTTCTTCCGTTGTTTGTTGTGGTCTATTTTCAAATAAAGGAATCTGATCTTGATATACAGGATATACACGTATATGAAAATGAGGAATTTGTGTTTGTATTACAGATAAGAAAACCCCTAGAGGATTCAATGATTTTTTAATTTTTTCAGCAACTATAAGTGCAGCATCAAATATTTTAGATGAAGTTTCAAAATCATCAGAAGGATCTGTATAATGTTTTTTTGGGACAACTATGCACATGCCTTTACTCCTTGGCATGACGTCAAGAAATGCTAAAGCATTTTCATCTTCATATACTATTTTAGCTGGAATTTCTTTTTTTATTATTTTGCAAAATATACAATCTTCCATGTAAATTATTTAGAATAGGCAGATTTATAAAAATTTTAAATTTTGTATATTCCACCATAATAAGATGGGTCTATGTTATAAAGAGTTTCAGGAACTCTGAATTGTAAAGTTGCAGTTAATCCACCATATTCTGTTTTAAATAATTCTTTAAAATATTTTAAATCAGAATCAATTATAAAATCGTCATATTTTTCTATTTTTCCAATAACATTAGTTTCCTTTTCAGGTGGTTTATTATATACAAAACATGAAAATAACAAGTCTTCAGTTACTATAATAGAACCGGTATTATAACCGTTCGTTCTTAATAATCCATATCTCTTAAAAACTCCTTCAACACCATGATAGGCATCTACCAAAGAGCTTATATTATTATATTTATTATCTTTAAGAGTATCTATTTTTGTTATTCCAGCGAATAAAAGAGATAATTCAAAAGGGGTTATTCCACTATATTTACCATTCCAACCTTCTATTACTCTTTTTTTATAATTTATTTCTTTTTTTAATTGTTCTAGTTTTTGTTCTAATTTTTGTTTATTTTGCATACTTTATCAAAAGAGAAGTGTATTAATAAACTTTTCTATTATTAACTATCTATTAGTAGTTACTTTTTAGAAAATTAAAAACAATTAATTTTTTATACATTATTTTATGAAGAATAGTATATTAAATAGCAAAAACATTATTTTATAAATGTTTTTGTACAAATCATAGTGATAAAACATGGTAAGACATAGCAAGCCAAGATCCGGCTCATTGCAGTTTTGGCCTAGAAAAAGAGCTAAAAGGATTTATCCTAGAGTTAAGAATTGGCCTGAATTAGAAATCCCAAAAATTCCTGGTTTTGCTTGTTACAAGGCTGGTATGCTTCATATTTCTTTTATTGATAACAGAAAAAATTCTCCAACAAAAGGAGAAGAAATTACTGTTCCTGTGACTGTTTTGGATTGTCCTCCTCTTTCTGTTGTTGGTTTGCGTTTTTATTCTGAAAATCAAAATGGATTTTATGTTTTTGATGAAATTTGGGATGAAAATATTGAAAAAGATAAGGATATTAAAAGAAAAATTATAGTCGGAAAAAGAAAGCATAGTGAAAAATTCAAAAAAATTGAAGAAAACTTAGATAAAATCAAAAAAATCCGGATTATAGTAAAAACAAATCCAAGAGATTCTGGAATTGATAAGAAGAAACCAGAGATATTTGAGATTGAGGTTACTGGTAAAGATATAAAAGAAAAATTTGATTATTCGAAGGGATTATTGGGAAAAGAACTCACGGCAAGAGACATATTTAAAGAAGGTGAATTTGTTGATGTAATTTCTATTTCAAAAGGAAAAGGAACACAAGGGCCTGTAAAAAGATTTGGTATTAAAATTCAATGTAGAAAAAATAAAAAGAAAGGAAGACTTATTGGTACACTAGGTTCTGAAAAACCAGGAAAAACTCCATGGACTATTGCTATGTCTGGTCAATTGGGATTTCAACAAAGAACAGAATTCAATAAAAAAATACTAAAAATAGGAGAAAACGGTAAAGAAATAACACCAAAAGCAGGATTTACAGGTTATGGAATCGTTCCAAAAGATTATATATTTTTGCAAGGGTCTGTTCCAGGTACTAGAAAAAGAGTTATTATATTAAGAACTTGTATAAGACCTCCTAAACAACTACCAACATCCATTGAAATAAAAACAATTAATAGCAAGTGATAAAAATGGTCAATATATATAATATAAAAGGTAAGCCAACAGATAAAATAAATTTACCTAAAATATTTAAGACAGAATATAGACCAGATCTTATCAAAAGGGCATTTCTTGTTATTAGAAGTAATAAAAGGCAACCTTATGGTGCTGATCCAAAAGCTGGATTAAGAACTTCTGCTCATTATCATGGTAAAAGAAGAGAAAGATGGACAATGATGATGAGAGATTTAGCAAGATTACCACGTTTACATGGAACAACACCACATTTGAACTTTAGAGTGAGACAAGTTCCAGGATCAGTAAAAGGTAGAAAAGCATTCCCACCAAAATCAGAAAAAATATGGAAGCAAAAAATAAACAAAAAAGAAAAATTATTGGCAATTAAATCTGCGATAGCAGCCACAGCAAATAAAGATCTGGTTAAAGAAAGAGGTCATAAAATAGACAATTTAAAAGATTTACCAATAATTCTTGAAGATAAAGTTCAGTTAATAAAAAAGACTAAAGATATAGAGGAATTATTAAAAAATCTTGGTCTGGAAGATGAATTGGAAAGAATTAAAATAAAAAAAATAAGAGGTACTAAAGGAAAAATGAGAGGAAGAAAATACAAGAAAAAAATAGGACCTTTATTTATAGTAACAAAATCTGAGGGAATAGAAAAATCAATTAAAAATATTCCAGGTACAGATTTATCATATTTAAAAGACTTAAATGCTGAATTATTGGCTCCAGGAGCTGTTCCAGGAAGATTAACAATATGGAGCAAATCAGCAATAGAAGAATTAGATAAAATGTTCAAGTGATTATATGGACCCATTAGATATTTTAAAACACCCTCATATAACAGAAAAAAACATAAGTATGGTAGAAAAGGAGAATAAATTAGTCTTTATAGTTGATAGAAGATACAATAAACAAGATATCAAACAGGCAATAGAAAAATTATTTGAAGTAAAAGTTGAAAAAGTAAATACAATTATAACAAGAAAAGGTAAAAAGAAAGCATTTATTAAACTTAAACCAAAATATTCAGCTGCTGATGTAGCTGTTAAATTAGGAATAGTATAGATGATTTAAATGGGAAAAAGAATTATATCAAGAGCAAGAGGAAAAGGTGGACCAAGATATAGAGTTCCATCTCATAGATTCAAAGGAGTGCCAGAATATAATTTTTCTAGAGAGAATACTATAGGTGTGGTTACAGAAATAGTTCATGATCCTATTAGAAACACTCCTTTAATGTTAGTTGAATTTCCTGACAAAACAAAAAAATATCATATTGCTCCTGAGGGGGTTAAAGTTGGTGATATAATAAACTATTGGGAAGGATTAAAACCATCAAGTGTGGTTCCATTATCCGAGACCCAAGAAGGAACAAAAATATTTGGAATAGAAACATATCCTGGTTCTGGGCCAAAATTATGTAGAAGTTCTGGTAGTTTTGCAATTGTTACTGGATTCACACAAAAGAAAGTAAAGATAAAATTATCATCAGGTAAAACAAAAGAATTAGATAAAAAATGTTTGGCAACTATAGGAATACCAGCAGGTGCAGGAAGAAAAGAAAAACCATTTGTAAAAGCAGGTACCAAACATTATTTAAGAAAAGCAAGAGGGAAATTATACCCAATAGTATCTGGTACTGCAATGAACCCAGTAGATCATCCATTTGGTGGTAAAACAAAACCTGGTATATCTAAGGCAGTATCAAGAAATGCTCCACCAGGAAGAAAAGTTGGATCAATTGCACCAAGAAGAATGGGTAAGAAAAAGAAGTGATATATATGGCTAAAATATTTATGTTCAAAGGAAAAACACTAGAAGAATTAAAAAAGATGAGTTTGGAGGAATTTGCGAAATTAATTAACTCAAGAGAGAGAAGAACTCTGCTTAGAGGTCTAAATGAAAGACAAAAGAAACTCTTGGAAAAAATTAGAAAAAATCCAGACAAATTTCATAAAACACATGAAAGAGATATGATTATTCTTCCTGAAATGGTTAATGCTAAAATTGGTGTTTTTAATGGTAAAGAGTATGTTATGGTTGTTATCTCGCCTGAGATGATTGGACATAGATTAGGTGAATTTTCTATGACAAGAAAAAGAGTTATGCATTCAGCTCCAGGAGTTGGTGCAACAAGAGGATCAAAACATATTCCATTGAAGTGATAATATGAAAAAAATAGCAGAAGCAAAAAAACCATTGGCAAGAGTTTCATTAAAAGATTCAAAAATAATTTTTGATAAAATAAGAAACAAGCCAACAAAAAAAGCAAAGCAATTTTTAAATGATCTTCTTAATGAAAAAAAATCAATTAATGGAAAATATTATACAAAGGCAACAAAAGAAATTTTGGATCTTATAGAAGATGCAGAAAAAAATGCAGAAGCAAAAAATTTAGACACAGACAAATTATTCATAAAAGAAGCAACTCTTGGAAAAGCATTCAGATTTATACTTCCAAAAAGTAGATATAGCCACAGAGGAAAAGAAGCAAAAATGTGCAGATTATCAATAAAACTTGAGGAAAGATAATATGGCTGTGGAAAAATATTTTATAAACGAAGTAATAAAAGAAGCAAAAATAGAAGAATTTATGAGAGAAAAATTTGATAGAGCTGGGTATAGTCATACTATTATTCAAAGAACTCCTTTAGGAACAAGAATAATTGTATTTGTCAACAGACCTGGTTTAGTTATAGGAAAGTCAGGTAAAAAAATTAAGGAAATTACAGAAGAAATAAAAGAAAAATTTGAACTAGAAAATCCAATGTTAGATGTCAAGGATGTTGAAAATCAATTTTTAGATGCTCAATTAGTTGCTGACAGAATCGTAAAAATATTGGAAAGAGGTATATTTTATAAAAGAATAGCAAATAAGTATCTAGAAAGTATAATGAATGCTGGTGCAGTTGGAGTTGAAATAAAAATTTCTGGCAAACTAGGTGGAGAAAGAGGAAGGATGCAAAAATTTAAAGATGGTTATATAAAACACGCTGGATATTATGCTGATAATTTAGTTGATAAAGGCTTTGCTGTTGCTAATCTTAAACAAGGTATAGTAGGCGTTCAAGTTAGGATTTTAAAATCTGTACCAGAAGATTTATCACTAAAATTAAAAAAGGTAGAAAAAGATGAAGATAAAGGACATAAGGAAACTGACTGAAGAACAACAAGAGAAAAAGTTAAAAGAATTAAAATTAGAATTATTAAAAGAAAGAGGAAATGTTGAAATGGGCGGTAATGTAAAAAATCCTGGCAGAATAAGAGAAATCAGAAGAAGCATAGCACGACTTTTAACTATAAAAAATGAGAGAGAAAGAAAGAAATGATTGGAGATATTTGTCCTATTTGTGGTCTTCCAAAAGAACTTTGTACATGTAAAGTAATAGAAAGAGAAGCAAATAAAATCAAGGTTTATTTAACAACAAGAAGATTCAACAAGCCAACCACAATCATAGAAGGAATAGATGAAAAATCAGGAAAATCTATTTCAAAACAATTAAAAAGAAAATTGGCTTGTGGTGGAACATATAAAGAGGGAAGAATAGAATTACAAGGAGATCATAGAGCAAAAATAAAAGACCTTTTAGTAAAAATGGGTTTTGAGGAAGAGCAAATAGAAGTAAGTTAAAACTTAAAAAGATATAGTACATTATTTAAGAAAGGTGATTTAGTGACAAGGTGGAATATCGATAGAGGTAAGAAAATAACAGGTGGAAGAATACGTCTACACAGAAAAAAGAAAAAATTTCAAAGAGGATCGATTTCTTTATTAACTGAGATTGGAAAAGAAAAAAAGAAAATAAAAAGAACAAGAGGAAATAATAAAAAAATAAAATTAGTGAAAGCAGAATTTGCAAATATATTTGATACTAAAACGAAAAAATCACAAAAGCTTAAAATTTTAGATGTAATAAAAAATCCTTCTAATCCTCAATATGTTAGAAGAGGAATTATAACTAAAGGTAGTATTATAAAAACTGAACTAGGAGAAGCAAAAGTTGTTTCAAGATCATCTCAACACGGAATTGTAAATGCAATTTTAGTTGAACAAAAAAGTAATTTTTATAAAAAATAAAAAAGAAAAAGAAATTAAAAATTAGATTAAAATTATTTAAAATCTATTTCTTTTTCCTTTTTTTAGCTTTCTTTTTTACCATCTTTACCATCTTTTTTAATTTTTCACCAATCTTCAGATTCTTCTCCTTCTTCATCAAAGTCTTCTTCATCCCATTCCATTAATTTTCACCCTTTCAAATGCAGAATAATTTCAATGGATCTCATTTCTATTCTAATTATTTTTAAGAATTTATTTAATATTTATAATTATCACAAAGCATAAAAAGCAATTTAAAGATAGTTTTAAGCACAAAAAATTAAACCTTCCAATATTTTTCGATCAATTTAATATCTTTTTGATCTTTTTTTCTATTTCTAAATTTCTTTAATTTAAAAATAGTTTCTAATCTAACAAATCGAATACCTTCAATTATTTCTGCATTATTTATATGTTTGTCAACATCCCTAATATCTGGAATCCATTTTCTAAAAATTTCTATATTTCCAATCTTGATTGAATTATTATTATTTACTTCATATTTTTTTGATAGTTTTTTCCATAAATCTGATTTTACTAAAATATCTATATCATTATTTTTCTAACTTCATCTAAATATTTTATATATGTCATAACGACTTCAAACTTATAATCTTAATTTTGAGCCACATTTAGGACAGAATGCAATCTTCTTCTTTTTACTTGGATTTACAGGAATTTCTTGTCCACAATTGCATTTAATCCAATTATAATAGTCTTTTTCATGTTTTAATCTGAATCTCATATAATTTTATATATAATTTTATAATCTAAATATTTTGTTATGATTGATACACACTGTCATTTGGCACATCCAGATCTCATAAAAAATATAGATCAAATAATACAAGATGCAAAAAAGCAGATGGATGCCATTATAACATCTATTGCTCCAGGAGATAAAGAAAAATCATTTGAAATATATGAAAAATATAAAGGATTTGTTTATGTATCTTTAGGAATTCATCCTATTGATGTAAAAGAGATGACTGATAAAGAAATAGATCAATATAAAGATTTTGTTTTGAGTCATAAAAATGATATAGTAGCTATAGGTGAAATTGGATTAGATTATCACTGGATTAAAGATAAAAAAACAAATGAAAGAACAAAACGAGTTTTTATTGAATTCTTAGATATAGCTAAACAATTAAATTTACCTGTTATATTACATCTGAGAAAAGCAGCACAAGAAGGATTTGATATTATAACAAATAATGATATAAAGAAAGCAGTATTTCATTGTTATGCTGGAAATTTAACATTAGCTAAAGAAATTATAGAACAAGGATATTATATATCAGTCTCAACAAATCTTATGGGATCAAAAAATACAAAAAAAATTGCTAAAAAATTTCCATTAGAGAATCTATTGACAGAAACAGATGCTCCATTTTTGTCCCCATTTTCTGGAAAACCAAATGTTCCTCAAAATGTAAAATTTATCTTAGAAAAAATGGGTGAACTTAGACAACAGCCAATAGAAGAAATAGATAAAATTATTGTAAATAATGCTAAAAAAATATTCAAAATATAATCTTCAGCAAAAGTTTACTCTCTATTAGAATTTAAATCTTAATCTAATAATTTTTATATTGATGTTCAAGAGAAAAAAATATGAAAAATTAACTTATTATTCTGGTTATGACAAACATACTGTACCCATTTTCAAAGCATCGGCAGGAAATAGAAAAGTTCCTTTATTAAAAACATTAATGTCAAGTTATTGCAAAAATGATTGTAAATTTTGTCCATTCAGATGTAACAGAAGAATTTTTAGAGAAAGATGGGAACCAAATGAATTAGCACAGATTACAATTAATTTATGGAAGATGAAAAAAATACAAGGTTTATTTCTTTCATCGTCTGTAGAAAAAGATCCAGATTCAATTGTTGAAAAGCAATTAGAAACAGTAGAAATTTTAAGAAAGAAAGGATTTGATCAATATATACATGTAAGATTAATGCCTGGAGTTTCTAGAGATTTGATAAAAAGAAGTGTTTTACTTTCTGATAGAGTGGGAATAAATATTGAATTACCAAAAAAAGAATATTATGAAGACATGAAATTATTTTTACAATTTAAGCAAGATATTTTTAAAAGATTAAGATGGTTATCAAGAGAAATACAAAAAGCACAAAAAGTTGG
>JAFCEW010000052.1:0-333 GCA_017608955.1 Candidatus Aenigmatarchaeota archaeon
ATAATGATAATTTTGTAAATCTCCTAATTCAGCATATGCTCTCATAATTTGATTTCTATATGTTGAATAAGAAGCTTTTGTATTTTTAATCTCAATTATCGCCACAACTTTTATAGAAGCTAAAGAAAAATCTTTTGTTTTTATTGATTGTTTTTTATCTTCTTTAGATATAGCTAAATCAATTTTCCATTTATTACCTGAAACTCCTTTTAATGACCATTCTGGAATTATCTTTAGTTTTAAATTATTTTGCTTAGCTACCTCTGATATAAAATTTTGAACTTTTTTAGTTAACATTTCCATGGGTAGTAATTTGAATTTCAATCTTAAAAA
>JAFCEW010000052.1:371-3281 GCA_017608955.1 Candidatus Aenigmatarchaeota archaeon
AACACAAGAAGAATTAGCATTTAAATTAAAAGTAACAAGACAAACAATTAATGCAATAGAACAAGGAAAATACAGTCCATCATTAGAATTAGCTTTCAAAATAGCTGAATTCTTTAAAACAAGAATAGATAATATTTTTGTTTGGAAAGGTGATAAAAAATGACAAACCAAGGTAATGAAAAAAAGTATAAGTGGTATACTCTTTTAGGAATGATAATAGCTGTAATTGGTATAAATATAGCCATACAATTAAGCAGTGTTTTGATTGGAATTATAACTATAATTGCAGCAATTATCTGGAATACATTTTTAATAATGTATAGAAAAAAACATGGCATTGTTGGCAAAGATGAAAGATTAAAAAGAATTAGCCAGATGGCAGGAAGCAATACTTTTGTGATATTTTTATTTGGGTTTTTGATTGTTGGACTAATAAATGTATTTTATCCACTAGAAAAAACAGTAAGCGCACATACATTGGCTTCAATTTTAGGAGGAATAGGTTTGGCTATGATTTTTTGTAATGCAATGTTTTACATATATTACAAAAGGAAATATTGATTTTTTATTTTAATCATAACAAAACTTTAATCTTTTTAAAAACAAAATATAATATGCAGCCTAAATATGTAATTATAACAGGAGGAGTTATTTCAGGCTTAGGAAAAGGCATATGTACTGCATCTATAGGAAAAATTCTACAATCTTATGGATTTTCTGTAACAGCAATTAAGATAGATCCTTATTTAAATTTAGACGCAGGAACAATGAGACCAACAGAGCATGGAGAAGTATGGGTTACAAAAGATGGTGGAGAAATAGACCAAGATCTAGGTCATTATGAACGTTTTCTAAATATAGATATACCAAGTTCTCACAACATAACCACAGGTCAAGTATATAAGAAAGTTATAGATAATGAAAGACGAGGAGATTATCTTGGAAAAACTGTACAGCTAATACCACATGTAACAAATGAAATAAAAAGAAGAATAAGAGAACCAAAAGATACAGATTTTGTTCTTGTAGAAGTTGGAGGAACTGTAGGAGATTATGAAAATATTTTATTTATGGAAGCAATAAGACAAATGAAATATGAAAAAGAAAAAGTAGTTTCTGTTCATGTTGCATATGTTCCTGTTCCAGAACATTTAGGAGAAGCAAAAACAAAACCAACCCAACATTCAATAAAAGAATTGATGGGAATGGGAATTAATCCAGATTTTATTGTATGCAGATCAGAAAAACCATTAGATGATGAAAGAAGAAATAAAATCACAAAGTTTTGTAATGTGAAACCAGATAATATAATTTCTGATCATAATATAGACAATATATATGAAGTTCCTTTGCTTTTTGAACAACAAAAATTTGGAGAAAAAATTCTTAAAAATTTAAATCTAAAGCCAAGAAAAACAGATCTAAAAGAATGGAAAAATTATATTGAAAATATTAAAAAAATAGAAAAAGAAGCTAAAATTGGAATAGTAGGAAAATATTTTGATATAGGAACTTCAACTTTAACAGATTCTTATATTTCTGTTATTGAAGCAGTAAAACATGCATGCTGGAATAATAATTTGAAACCAAATATAAAATGGATAGATTCTAAAATATTTGAAAAAAATCCAGAAAAAATTTCTATTCTTAGTGATATGGATGCAGTCATAGTTCCTGGTGGTTTTGGGAAATCTGGTATTGAAGGAAAAATCTCTGCAATAAAATATGCTAGAGAAAATGACATTCCTTATCTTGGTTTATGTTTAGGTATGCAACTTGCTGTAATAGAATATGCAAGAAATGTATGCGGATTAAAAAATGCAAACTCAACTGAATTTGATAAAGAAACAAAATATCCTGTAATTGCTCTACTTTATGAACAAACAGAAAAGCTTAGAGAGATTGGTTATGGTGCTACCATGAGATTAGGAGCTTATCCTGCAATATTAAAAGAAGGAACATTAATCAGAAAATTATATGGCAAAGAAAAAGTTTCTGAACGACATAGACATAGATATGAAGTAAACCCAAAATATATAGAAATATTAGAAAAAAATGGTCTTGTTTTCTCAGGAAAATCTCCTGACAGAATTTTGATGGAATTTATGGAATTACCAGATCATAAATGTTTTTTAGGAACTCAGGCTCATCCAGAATTTACATCCAGATTTATGCATCCAAATCCTTTATTTGATGGCTTAATAAAATCTCTTTATTGAATGTAATAATAGTTTATTTAATCTAACAAGTAATTTCTTTTATATCATCAGAACTTTCTGGTGTTTCTGGAGAGCAACTATTTGGTGTATTGCTTTGACAACAAACAACTTCATCATTCTTAATGAAATAATAATTCCAATTTATAATTCCACATTTCATTTTTGCATATCTACATTCTAATTTCAATAATCCTTCATTTTCTTTTTGTATTGCAGTGTAATTTTCTTGTAGAGCACTCAATTCATCTTCCTTATCTGCTAACTCTTCTTGGATATCTTTTATATCATTTTGGCATGTTTTATAATTAGCATCCAATATTTCATAATTAGATTCACATAATTGCTTTGCATTTTTGGCTTCCCTTAGATCAGAACTACAAGCATCATAATCAGCATTTGCTTTTTCTAAGGACTGATTACATGCATCTAATTGTTTTTCTAATATCATGACTTGAGAATTAATTTGTGCTATTCTAGATGTATAAGAAACATATCCAGTATAACTGCCAATAGAACCGACAATAATTAGGGCAAAAAGAACCATGGCCCATTTTGATGATTTTAATCCTGTTGCCTTTTGCATTATTTTTTCTTTCAATCTCTTTAAATCAATCTTGATTTTCTTGTCTTCTACATATGGTTCATACATATTATCTACAAAATATTTAGTAAAATATTCTTAAATAAATTA
>JAFCEW010000052.1:3318-5543 GCA_017608955.1 Candidatus Aenigmatarchaeota archaeon
TTGATAGCTGTTAGAGGATTGCCTGTTTTTACTTTAACTAATAATTTTGGTTCACCCATATAAGGGTGTTCTTTTATAGCAGCTGCTTCTAATACGTTCTTATCCTTCCACAATTCATCTTTTAATAAATTAACAAAACTGATAGACTCTCCTTTTACCTCAATTAAAATAGAATTTTTGTCTTTTCTTATTACATTTAACTTCATTTTAGCACCTTTTTATTACATACAAATCTACATCTATATCTATTTTAGGTTTTCTATGAAACTTAAATGTATATGGTATTTGAAACTTAAATTTAAGAATCTTTTGAATTTTGCCATTATTGTTTTCTATGAAATTTTCCAGGAATTTTCTTGCTTCAGGTCCTTTATGGAGAGAATATATTTTCTTAGCACATTCTATTGCTTTTTTCAAAAATAATCTATCTAATTTTTCAGATTGTATTCCAAATGGTGGATTTTGTATAACAGTATCAACTTTTCTGTTAAAATCTGCTACATCTTTTTGAATAAATTCTATATTTTTTATTTCTAGTGATTTTGCATTTTGTTTTGCTATTTCTAGAAGATTTTTATCAATATCTATACAAATCACTTTTTTAGCTCCCAATAATGCAGCTCCTATGCCTAATCTACCTATTCCGCATCCAAAATCAGCTATTGTCTTATTTTCTATATCACCTTGCATATATGCTTCATGTAATATATCTGCTGCCAATTCACTAGGAATTTCATATTGCTCGAGTTTTAGCTTTGGCTTAGGATTTGATTTTAGTTTTGAAAGCTTTATAGCAAGTTGTTTTTTAGACATCATTTAAATCATTATAATTTACAATAGGAATTTTATATCTTGATATATCATCAATTCCTATTCTTGGGCAAGCACAATTTATAAGAAAATCTAATTTCAATCCTTCTAATTTTTCAGGTGTAATTTCATCAAAAGCAAGAATATAAACTTCTTTATCTTTTAGTTTTTTCTTTAACTTCCAGAAATCTCTTATCTGACCTTTTTTCCAAGAGACTAATATTCCGATCTTCTTTGCTTCTTTAAAAAATGATTTGTTCCATTCTATTTTTTGTTTTAGTTTTTTGCTATCCAATTGTCTTATAACTTTCTTCTCTAGATCAAGAATAAAAATTGGTTTGTTTATTTTCAGGTCTAGACCTAAAGCATAGAAATTGCCAGATCCTATATATAAAAAACAATCAACTTTATTTTCTATTTTCTTTGCTGCATCAATATTACATCCTAAAATTTGACCAGAATAATTTAATGATTTATTTGTGAATATTTTCTTTTCTTTTGTTTTCAAAAATTCTTTTACAGATTTTAATGATTTTATGAATTGAACATTTGTAATGAGTCCGATTTTATTATATTTTGAAATTTTCTTATATTCTTTTTTCAAAACCGGGATAGGATCAATATCATAAAAATATTCCCAATAAACAACTGGTATTTTTGATTTAACTCCAAAATCAGAATGACCTATATGCAAAATAGCATCACATTTTAATCTTTTTGCCTCATCATCTCTTATATCACATGCTCCATAGGTTGATTCGCATGAAAGAATTACATCAAATCCTTTATCTTCTAAATATTTACTTATTGATTGAATTTCTATTTTTAAACCTTCTGGAAACTGAACGAAAATTTTTTTTGCTTTAATCTTTTTCAAAAAAGTTATGGATTTCATAAATTACTATTCAATACAATAAAATTAAATCTTTCTATCCATAAATAAAGAAACAATGACAGATATAAAAACAAAGCGAAAAGGATATTGGCTTTTCAAGAATGGTAAAGTAAAAAAGGAATTGGAAACAGACAAAAGAATACACTTCAAAGTAAAAGGTGAAACACAAGAATATTCTGTTATTTATGACAAGCAAAAAAAGAAATTTGAATGTGATTGCAGATTTTTTTCATTGAAGTTTAATAATTGTAGCCATATTATTGCGTGTAAAGAATTTTTAAAGGATCAAAATGCCACTTAATGCAACTGTTGAATATTATAAGGCAGAAGAAAAATACAAATCTGCAAAGACCAAAGAAGAAAAAATAAAATATCTAGAAGAAATGATAAGAGAATTGCCAAAGCACAAAGGAGCTGAAAATGTTCTTGCCCAATTAAGGAGAAGATTGGCAAAATTAAAATCACAAAAAGAAACAAAAAAAGGATCAAAACAATTTACAATAAAAAAAGAAGGAGCAGG
>JAFCEW010000053.1 GCA_017608955.1 Candidatus Aenigmatarchaeota archaeon
AATAAATATACAATCTAAATTTTTTCTATCTGATATATAGTTATAAATAAAAGGTTTATTTTTTTTAAATTGTAAATATGACAGAAAGAATAATAACTAGTCATGGAGAAAGATATAATTCTAAAGGTTCTGTAATAAAAAGAGGTAAACTTTTTGATTTAATTTATTATGTATATCCTGAAACAGGAGAATTTTTTCCTTCTAAACGAAAATTAGCAATACGTAAATTATGTGAATTAGGAGTAATAGAAGAATTTTCTGATAATAATTATATAAAATATAGAATCACAAAACAAGCATCTCCAGATTTTAATGAATACATAAAAAATCTTGAAGAATATATATCTCTAGTTGAAGAATTGTTGACTCTTTCAGAAAAACAAGATGAATCTAATCCTCTACTATATATTGTAAACCCATTACTTTCATAATTAGAGTTATAAATAAAAATCTTACTATTATGAAAAATATAGATTTATAGAACAATTCTAGAACGAAAAAGGATATAAAATTAATTTCCTTTTATTAAATATAGTGTAATAGATGAAAAAATGTCCTGAATGTGGCAATTATATGAGACAAATAGATAAAATTTCTTATTGCCTAGATTGTGGCATTTCATATGATTCTAATGGCAAAAAATTAAGTTTCGTACCTGAAAAAATAAAATATTTAGATTGGGCTAATGAAAGGCATGAAATAGTAGATCATGTTTTGAAATATATTGTAAAAAATCAAAATTTAGAATTAGATAAAGAAAAATTAATGAAAAAAATGATTATATATGAAATGGGTCATTAATAGTTAAAAATTAATAGTTTACTGTTTAATAGCAAGTTATGATGTCAAAAGAAACAAATGATATAACTCTTGATGAACATCTTGATGAAATATTTAAAAAGTATAATATTCCGTCCTTACGAAATGATATTCTTATAACAAAAGAAAAAATAGGATATGAATTCAATACTCAGCAAAAAGAATATACTAAAAAATTATTAGGATATATTATTGAACAAGCTAATAGAAAAGAAAAACAAAATCCAGAATATATTGATAAAGTTAATGATCTAGTTGATAAAGCTAAAATATATCTTGGAAGATTTAATTCAATAAAAATTATATAAATATCAAATAATCCTATATTTTATTCTATCTATATATTTAAAACCTCATAAACAATCCTTATAAATATGGTATATACTAAAATAATAGAAAATATAAGAGAATTAAAAAAAGCAAAATATGAATGGCAAACAGGAGAATTTAACCCAAAGATTTTAACAGAAAGACAAAAAGCTATTTTACGTTTATTATACATAAAACACGGAGAAAATAAATTTACAATACATGATTTTTATAAAGATATAGGAAAAGAATCTCCCAGTTTTGATATTGAATTAAATATATTAATATTATATAAAAGAGGGTTCCTGAAAAAGAGATTAAGAAAAATTGATGAAAAAATAATTCAAGAATATAAACTCACAGAAGATGCATTAAATTATGCACCAGAATATATTGAAAATGCTTTACTAGTAAAAAGAAAAAAGATAGAATGTAATGCCTAAACCAATAAGCATTTAAAATTAACAAATTTTACATAATTTAAGAACTTTCACTAAAAAGTGAAACATTTATATATAATAAATTCTAAAAAATGAAACATGAAAAAGGAAAGAATTTTCAGAGAAATATTAGAAAATTTCAAAAAGAAAAAGATATTTTTCCAGAATGAACTATCGAAAAATTGCAATATCTCAATTGGGTTAGTTAATAAAACAATCAAAACATTGGAACAACTAGGTTGTATTCAAATAAAACAAAGAGGATTTATAATAATAAATCCAAAAAAAATATTGCTTTATTGGGCTTCTATAAGAAATTTAAACAAAGATATAATTTATCAGACATTTTCAGACAAATCTATAATAGAAATTGAAAAATCGATGCCACAAGGTATATTTACTGCATATTCTGGATTTAAATATAAATTCAAAAATATTCCATCTGATTATTCAGAAGTGTTTATTTATGCTGATAAAGAGGAAATTGAAAAAAGATTTCCAAAAAATAATAAAAAACCAAATATATTTGTTCTTAAATCAGATGAACATCTTAAAAAATTCAAGCAAATACCATTGTCTCAGTTATATGTAGATCTTTGGAATATTAACACATGGTATGCGCAAGAATTTTTAAAATCTTTGGAGGAGAAAATGCATGGAATTTTGGAATGATATTGCAACTGATAATAGCTGGAAAGTTTTAATAGAGCTAACAAAAAAATATGATTTTATAGTTATAGGTGGGTGGGCTTCATATTTATTAACAAAAACAATCAAATCAAAAGACATAGATATTATAGCTGATTTTGATACACTAGAGAAATTTAAAATGGATTTCAGGCTTAAAAAGAATATTCATCTAAAAAAATATGAATTTATAAAAGATGAAATATCTGTTGATGTTTACATTCCTTATTTTTCTAAATTAGTAATTCCTATTGAAGATATAATGAAAAATACTATTACAATCGAAGGAATAAAAATAATCAAACCTGAAATTTTATTGATATTAAAACAACAGGCTGAATTTGAAAGAAAAGATTCAATAAAAGGGTTGAAAGATAGAGTTGACATATTAAATCTTCTTATAAATAGTGATATTAAATTGAAACAATATTTTGTTTTAGTTAAAAAATATAAACTTAAAAAATATCCAAAAAGGTTAAAAAATATAATTCAGACATCTAAAAAAGAATTCGAGTATTTAGGTATAAAAGATCCAAGAAAAATAAAATTAATTAAAAAAGATTTGATTGATAAAATTAGAAAATTATCAATTTAGTTTATAAATATCAGATAA
>JAFCEW010000054.1 GCA_017608955.1 Candidatus Aenigmatarchaeota archaeon
GATTTTTCTCTTTCAACTATTCCTCTTTCTTCTAAACTTTGTATTATTCTACTAACTTTTGCTTTTGAAAACCCAGATAATTTTACTAATTTTCTCTGATCTACTTTATCTGTATGTTGATCTTTTATTAAATCAACAATCATTTTTTCATTCTCATTTAATACTGACAAAACGAGTTGGGATCTTCTTGACAAAAATCTATTAACTATCACTGCTGTTATTATAATTGCAAGAACTAAAACAACAAACCATTTTTCATTTAATTTTCCTATTAACCCTTGGGTCATAGATTCATAATAAATTCTTATTGGTATGACATTTCCTTTTTCTATATTTTCAAATTCCCATGAAACTGTTATTCTTCTACCATCACTACCTATTTTTGCATCACTAGGAGAAAGTGGATAATTTTCATCATCTATTAATGCCATACCATTTGGAAGTTTTACTGTTATAGAAGCCTTTTCTGTATCCCATAATATAGGAATATCCAAAGAAAAATAACTTACATTTCCTTGTTTTTTTATTGCATCCCTTACTGTAAATGATGGATTTATTTCTATTATCCCAACCATAAAAGGTGAGGGTGGTTCACATACTAAAACATTTTTAATATCTTTTTTCTCTTGACATTTTCCATCCTGTATATGTATATCAGTAAAATCACATTCACAAGGAAAATTAATTTGCTTTATTTCATCAGTAAATATATATTTTGCGTCTATTTTTGTATTTCCATCTATATTAATATCCAAATTAATTTTTTTCATTGGATTTGCCGAAGCTATATTTATAAGTAGCATAAAAAATATTGGAACTAAAATGAAACGTTTCATATATAGAAGTATTGATTTTCAATATAAATAATTAATTATTCTCTCTTTATGTTAATTTTTGCTCCACAATTGGGACATCTATTACTAGGTCCTAGATTTATGTTATTTACAAACATTCCTGTTCTTTCTATTACTGGATATCCACAATTATAACAATATGTATTTTCATAATCGGTTCCCCAAATATTTCCAATATAAACATATCTCATTCCTAATTGTTTAGATCTAAACGCCATTTTTTCTAATAATTCTGGATCTGTTGGTGGTAAATCTGTTAATTTATATGATGGTGTAAATTGCAACAAATGATAAGGAACACTTGAACTTAAATTATTTGTTATCCATTCTACTAATTTTCTATTATCTTCTTCTTTATCACCTATCTTAGGAATTATAAGATTTGTTATTTCTGTAAAAACTCTATGTTTATTAAATTTTTTCAAACATGTTAAAATAGGCTCAACATCTGGAACAGAACAATATTTTTTATACAATTCAGGATTCAATGATCCTTTTATATCAACTGTAACCGCATCAAGATATTTTCCAATTTTTTTTACTGCCTCAGATGTTAAATATCCATTTGTTACGAAAACATTTTTAATGTTATATCTTCTTGCTATTCTTGCTGTTTTATATGCAAATTCAAAAAATACTGTTGGTTCTCCATATGTGTATGCAATTATTTTTACTTTTTTCTGGTTTGCTAATTTTACTATATCTTCTGGTGTATAGTTTCTAGCATCTCTTTCTTTGTAGTTTTGACTTATATCAGAATTAATACAGAATTGACATCTAAAATTACAGCCAAATGAAGATAAAGAAAGAGCTTGTGAGCCAGGATAAAAATGAAAAAATGGTTTTTTCTCAATAGGATCTATGTTCATGGTGAGTATTTTTCCAAATGTTTTTGTATACAAAGTTCCATTTTTATTTACTCTTACTTTACAAAATCCTGATTGTCCTTCTTCTATTAAGCATTCTCTTGCACAGAGTTCACATTTTATTTTCTTGCCGTGTCTTGACCACAACATTGCATCTTCCATAGAAACACTTATAATATATAGTTTTTGAAATTATTAAACATATAGCCCTGATAGCTCAATGGTAGAGTAGCTGTTTCGTAAACAGCTGATATGGGTTCGATTCCCATTCAGGGCTTAAATATAAAAAATAGAAAGTTTTTATTTTGTAAAGTGATTATATGGAAATTATAATAGAAATCAAAAAAGAAAATCTACAAAAAGCAAAAGAAATTTTATTAAAAGATGATGTAGTTTCAAGAGCAACAATTATTTTCAAAGAAGCAAAAACACTTGGGTTTGATAATAAAAATTATTATTGCTACATATCAGGATTAGAAGAGCAGTGTGAAAAAGCTAAAAAGTTAATTAAAGATATAGCTGAATTAATTGAAAATGAAAAAAAAGATGAAATAATAAAAAAAATAAAACAAGAAGAGAATACAGCACTGGAAGGATTTGGAAATATATTTGGATAGCGGCTGTAGTCTAGCCTGGTTAGGACACGAGCTTGCCAAGCTTGTAGCCCGGGTTCAAATCCCGGCGGCCGCATATACTAACATTTATATTCATTCAATCGAAAAATTATTTATCGAGTGATCTATATGATATTTTTTAGTAAAAAACCAAAACAAGAAGAAGAAATTAAAAAAATAAAAAAAGCTGTAGAAGGAAAAAATATTTCTGAAAAAGAACCTGAAATGCCTGAACAAATGCCTGAACTATCAGAGAAAATAGAACCTGAAGAACCAGAAAGAATACCACATCAAGAACCCACAGTATCTGCACCACTTTTTGTTAAAATAGAAAAATATAGAAATATTCTTAATAATTTGAATGATTTGAAAGCAACTGTCCTTATGTTAAAAAATGCATTAATTGTGCAAAAAGAAATTGAACGAACTAGAGATGAAAATATTAATTTAATACAATCAGGAATAAATAAAATAGATAAAAAATTGCTAGCGCTAGATACAGAATTTTTGAGGCCCAGAGGA
>JAFCEW010000055.1 GCA_017608955.1 Candidatus Aenigmatarchaeota archaeon
TTTTAAGAAAAAATCTAATTGCATTGTGGTCATCAGTGATTAATACTACACTATTAAAATTTCTTAAGTAAAAATTTTCTAAAATATTGCAAATAAGATGTCTTTCTCCCGCATCTTCCATTGCTAAAGTTTTTAAATAATAATATTTAATCAACCAATTTTGTTCAATTTGATTTAAATATTTAGATTTAATAATCGCTTTATCTAATTTTCTGTTTATTGCTTTTGAATTAGAGGATGCTTTTTTAATACCACGGGAAAATTCTTCTTTTATTTTTTTACAAATACAAATATCAAAGTATTTCCAAAGCCATATACTGGGTTTTTCTCTATTTATCTCAATATCTGAAAGATGAGATAATGAATTAGTATCAATATATAATTTAAGTTTACTCAATTTAAATCAATGTATAAGTATGATTCATATTCTCTGATAGATTTACGAATACCAATTTTCCTTTTACCAATTTTCTTATCAAAACCTATCCAATTTAGTAATTCACTGTATTCACAGATAATATTATACTTTGTAAATAAATAAAATATAAAAAATAAAATAGATTGCTCTAATGAAATTCTAGGTAAGTCTAAAGTTCTAAAATGTATTGATAATAAATTTAAAATCTCATTTGCAAGAATATTCTTCTTGTTTTCATTAATATCTACCCATTTTTCATAATTTTTATTCGGAAATAGTATTTTAGAATAAGTCATATATTTTGATTCCAACCAATCAGAATCTATATCTATTAATAAACCGTCATCGTTAATGATTTTTAAATTATCTAAAATAATCATTCCTAATTTACTGATAAAAACCGTCTTATTTAAAAAGTAATTATTTTCATCAATAAGTCCTAAATCTAATAACCAATTTATTCTTGGAGGAACTATATCTTCGGAATATCTTTTTGCATTCTTCCATTCTTTTACCCTATTTAGGGCATCGAAAAGTTTATATTTATTTGCAGAATCAATATATTTAATTTTACTATTTAATCTTCTTTTATAATAATCCTGAAATTTTTCTTGATAATCTTTTATTATTTGACCACTTTCCTTTTTTAACATATTAAATACAGTAAGAAAAATATCGGCATCATATTGAAATATTACGTGGAGATAAAATAGTTTTTCGAAATCATTAAGTTTAAAACAATTAGAATCATTGATTTTAATGTTTTGTAATTCATTATTTATGATTTTATATACATGAGCTTTCCTACTAAAAAAAATTTTCTCTAACTCATTATGGATTAAATTAAATTGTAAACCAGCAGAGTAGTAATTCTTAAAACCTTGTGAAAGTATCTGTTTGGATGATTCTTGAATTATCCCAGTATATTTCTTAAATCTATGGACGTTGTTTTTTATGTTCCAATCAAATATTTTTCTTTCTAATAATTCTTTCTTTATTCCTTCTTTACTTATACAATCCATAATAACACTAAAGTACTTTAATCTTCTTACTTGTGTTTTTATATTGGAAACTCTTAATTGTAGCATCTATAGTTAAATAAAACAATTAACACAACTAAGCACTGTATCGTCAGCAAGTATATCGATCAACTTATCTGATTTTAGAGCAGTAGCATTATTTTTTGATTTTCTCAAATAATCTTCTTTAATTTTCTGTATTCGTTCGGGTTTAATTATATCAGCAAGACTTTCATCTTCATTCCAGGTATATCCATTTTTTTCATATTTCATGGCTTTTTTAAACAGATTGGCATGTTGTTCATAAAGCCAAATCCATTCTATTTTTTGCTGGAAAAAGCAAAAATAACACCCTGAACGACTACGCGAATATTTTCCCTTCTTTCCATCTACTTCAAATTCCACTTCGTTATAGTATTTCGGGATAGATACGCCATACTTTTTGAATAAACCAAAAATATCGTCAATAAAAAATACATCTTCATTGCTTACCAGTGGAAAGTTTTCTGCCAAAGCTAATGGATAGTTTGTATTTTTTAAAAACTCAAATACCACATGATTAAATATTGATATACCCAAATCTAATAAAAGGTTGAGTTTCTTTGAAAAGGGGTTTTTTTCAGATTTCGGTTCTAATACAACCTCCAAAATCCTTTCTGTTTTTTCTTTTGGTGCCATGTTTTTATAAATCTCAGCTATACGTTTAATATTTTCGTTATGTAAAACTTTGTTCAATATTTCCATGCTCCAGATGTTTCTTCTGAACGGGAATATTGATTGTATATTGGGTTTTGTAGAAATATAACCTTCTCTTTTCTCATCCCCTCTTATAGCTACATAGGAAATTGCAGCATCATTACCAACGAATTCTTCAAAAGGCTCTAATTTTAAATTTTTTGTGCACCATCGAGCATTGGCAGAAGGTAAAAAGTTATCGTATTTACTCAAAAAATAGTCGAAAGGATCTTTATGACTGTTCTTAGCTGCCCTGAGCCTGATAATTTCTTTTCCAAGGTAGGCCTGAAGCTCATTTAAAAAGTTATAAGTTTCGTCCAGTTCCTTGCCCGTATCACAGAAATAGTATTCAATATATAACTCAGGGTATTTATTATGTAAATACATTGCAAGTGCAGCGCTGTCTTTTCCGCCCGATATTCCTAACAGATGCCGTAATTTTTTACTCATTTTCTATTTGCTCCTGCAGTAATTTGGTTAATAGGGCAATATTCAAATCCTTTGGATTCTTTTTTAGTTTCGATTTGATTTCTTCCCTTAAATTAAGTATTTCTTTAAAGTTTTGTTTAGGTAAACGGATTAATTTTTTTTCAAGTCCTTTTAAAAATGTAGTTATTTCAATTTTATATACCTCTTCATTTATTTCATCAATATCT
>JAFCEW010000056.1 GCA_017608955.1 Candidatus Aenigmatarchaeota archaeon
TACTATTCTACTTAAATCAGATGGAGTTCTATAACTATTAGAAAGAACTTTAATTATTTTTCTTCTTGTGTCTGATGTTAATGCCTTGAGTACTTTCTCTTCGACCATAATATTATTAAATCAATTAAATAGTTATGACTTTCGATTATGTTCGGTCTTTACCAAATTGTTAGATTAGTGAGAGTTTACTATAATTTATCTTTTATTTTAAACCATTTAATCGTTTTTTCAGCTGTAACGCCATCTTTAAGCTTTATAAGTCTTAATTTAGGATAATTTTTCTCTTTTTCATAATTTAAGATTTGTTCGGTGTTTATTTCGTCTAAAAATTGATTTAAATACTTTTCTAGATAATAATGAAGCGTAGATAAAGGTATTTTTGTTTCTCTTGACAATTCTCTTATCCAAACCCAATTATTTATTTTTTCTAATACCTTAAGTATAATAAAGACCTTTTTTAAATCAGGTCTAGAAGGTCTCCCACGTAGCATAATTATTTATATTGAACAGTGTTCAAAAAAACATTTCGGTGATAGAAACGATAAGTTTAGGAATAGAATCAACAGCACATACAGTAGGTATAGGAATCATAAACGATAAAGGTAAAGTCTTAGCCAATGAAAAATCTGTTTACAAACCTGGATTAGGCAAAGGTATCCATCCAAGAGAAGCAGGAGAACATCATTCTAAAAATATAGTTAATTTAATTAAAAGATCGCTTAAAATATCTAAATTAAGCATAAAAGATATAGATATAATAGCATTTTCCAAAGGGCCAGGTTTACCAAATTGCCTACAGATTGGCGCAACAATGGCAAGATACTTGGCATTTAAATATAAAAAAGCTCTTATACCAGTAAATCATTGTATAGCACATATAGAAATTGGAAAATTAAAGACAAAATGTAAAGATCCTGTTGTTTTATATTGTTCTGGTGGAAATACACAAATAATAGCATTTACAGAAGGCAAATATAGAATTTTTGGTGAAACTGAAGATATACCTATTGGCAATGCACTTGATGTTTTAGCAAGATATTTCGGATTAGAAATGCCCGGTGGCCCAAAAATAGATAATTTAGCAAAAAAAGGAAAATATATAGAATTGCCATATATTGTGAAAGGTATGGATCTGTCTTTTTCAGGAATATTAACAGAATGTAAAAAATTATATAACAAGGGAATAAAAAAAGAAGATATAGCGTTTAGTTTTGTGGAGAATTGTTTTGCTATGTTAACAGAAGTTACTGAAAGAGCATTAGCACACACTAAAAAAAATGAAGTGTTATTAGTTGGTGGAGTAGCAGCATCCCAAAAACTAAAGGATATGATAAAAAATATGTGTAAAGAAAGGGGCGCAAAATGTTTTTCAGTCCCAAAAGAATTTTCAGGAGATAATGGCGTAATGATAGCATGGAATGGAATTCTAAGTTCAAAACAAAAAACAAAAGACTATTCATTTGATAAAGATTGGAGAACAGATGAAGTAGACGTGAACTGGATATGAAAACTAAAATACTTCCGATAAATGAAAATTCAATAAAAGAAACTGTAAATGCCCTAAAAAATGGCGGAATATGTGTTTATCCTACTGAAACCTGTTATGGTTTGGGTTGTGATGCCACAAATGAAAAGGCAATAAAAAAATTAAGAAAAATTAAGAAAATGAATGATGAAAAGAAAATTTCCATAATAGTTTCTAGTCTAGAAATGATAAAAAAATATGGAAGAGTAACAAAAAGAGTTGAAAAAATAGTAAATTTATTTATGCCAGCACCATTAACACTTGTTATAAGAAAAAAGAAAAGTATACCGGATATTTTGAATAAAGATGAAATAGCATTTAGAATTCCCAATAATCTTGTTGCACTAAGGCTTGTAAAGGAATTTGAAAAACCAATAACAACAACTAGTGCAAATATAACAACAAAACCATCGATTTATACATTTGACAAAATAAGAAAAGTATTTGAAGGAAAAGTTGACATAATATTAGATGGTGGCGATTTACCATTAGAACCCCCATCAACTATAGTTGATATGACAAAAAGAAAAGCTGAAATTATACGTGAAGGTTCTATGAAAGCAACGTTAATATTAAAAATTAAATAGAATAGAAAACTGATTTTCCTTGCCTTTCTCTTGATATTCTTCCTTGAGAAGTTAATTGCTTTAATTGTTTTGTTAATGTAGGATCTGATAATCCTGTTTTATCTTTTAATTGTGAATAATTTAATTTTCCTTCTTGTGAAAGTAAATCTAATATTATATTTCTTTCTTCTTTTTTGAGCTTTATAGAATCTACAGAACTTCTTAATCCTCTTAAGTCTGGGGTTAAGAAGTTTAAGTTGTTGATATTTTGTAAAATTGTATCCAATTTAGTAGTGATCTCAGATGTATCATTATATTCGGATCTTAACCAGTCCTTAGATACCATATTTTCCT
Organism: Candidatus Aenigmatarchaeota archaeon; assembly: GCA_017608955.1. GTDB lineage: Archaea > Aenigmatarchaeota > Aenigmatarchaeia > CG10238-14 > CG10238-14 > JAFCEW01. The sequence goes on from JAFCEW010000056.1 coordinate 2,446, forward strand.
TTATTTCTTGAAGTTCTTTTAATATCAGACCTAATTTTTGCCCTAAATCAACAATTGTTGGTATTTTTACAGGTCTAATTTTCGTCTCTAGAATTTTATTTTCTGTTTCTTTTCTATAAACAGGTATAGAAATATCATCAAAATTTTGTGATTCTTTTTTCTTCTTTTCTCTTAACCAACTAAAAATACCCATATTATCTAATAATAATTATCCAAAACAACTTAAATAACTTAAGTACTTCTTAATCTTCTTAAGTTGTTCCTTTAAAACCACCATAAAATGTGTTCTTAGGTATTTTTTC
>JAFCEW010000006.1 GCA_017608955.1 Candidatus Aenigmatarchaeota archaeon
TTCTCCTGCTTCTCTTGGATGAATTCCTTTACCTAATTCAGGTTTGTAAACAGACTTTTCATTAGCTAAAACTTTACCTTTATCATTTATGATTCCTATACCTACTGTATGTGCTGTTGATTCTATTCCTAAACTTATCGTTTCTATCACCGAAATGTTTTTTTGAATACTGTTCAATATAAATAATTATGCTACGTGGGAGACCTTCTAGACCTGATTTAAAAAAGGTCTTTATTATACTTAAGGCATTAGAAAAAATAAATAATTGGGTTTGGATAAGAGAATTGTCAAGAAAAACAAAAATACCTTTATCTACGCTTCATTATTATTTAGAAAAGCATTTAAATCAATTTTTAGAAGAAATAAACACGGAACAATTCTTAAATTACGAAAAGGAGAAAAATTATCCTAAATTAAGGCTTATAAAGCTTAAAGATGGGGTTACAACCGAAAAAGCGATTAAATGGCTTAAAATAAAAGATAAATTATAATGAACTCTCACTGATTTAATAATTTGGTAAAAACCAAACATTATCGAAACTCATAACTATTTAATTGATTTAATAATATTATGGCCGAAGAGAAAGTACTCAAGGCATTAACATCAGACACAAGAAGAAAAATAATTAAAATTCTTTCTAATAGTTATAGAACTCCATCTGATTTAAGTAGAATAGTAAATAAAAATAAATCAACTGTTGTTGAACATTTGGATAAGTTAGTAGATGCAGGTCTAGTTTATAAAATCGAAAGACCTGGAAAAAAATGGGTCTTTTATAAATTAACAAATAAAGGAAGGAGAATGGTGTCTGGCCAGCCACAAAGAATTGTAATAATACTTTCTGCTATAACTATTTTTGCTTTAATATGCGGGAGTTTTTCTTTTTACAAATATTCATATTTTTCATCAACTATAGGCATGGAGGAAACATTAGCAAAAAGTACAGAACAAGTTGGAGGAGCTAGAATTTATTATAACTCTCAAAACCAATTTCTATTATACAGCTCAATTGTATTTTTTGCTGCCTTTATATTAGGTTTTAGTGGTATAGTATATAATATAAAAAAATCAAAATTCAAAGGGGTTTTAACATGAAAAAAATAATTTCAATTATTTTATTAAGTTTAATGATTTTGCCTAATTTAGGTTTAGCAGATGGTATGATTATTGAGCCATATTATGATCGTTGGAGACCAATAGAAGAGAATGGTCAAGTAGCAGTAATAAATTATCAGAATGGAATGGAAAAATTAATAATTTCAGTAAATTTTAATTCTGTCAATGCTGAAAAAGCAGCTTGGATATTTCCAGTTCCATCAAATCCAAATGATGTTGCAATAGATATTTTAAAAGATTTTCCAAGACTATATGGTTATAATATAGTAGAAAAAACAAAATCGGATATTGATAGATTAATAGATACAACTACCTTAACACAAATTTATCCATTTTTATTCAGACAAAGAACATATCCAGTAATACGTGAATTTTTAGCAGGAAAAATGTCTATAGAATCCTTTATGAACATATTGAAAAAGAAGGATTTACAACAGAAGTAGTTACTGCTAGTTCAGGTGATGCTTTATATAATTATTTAAAAGAACATGGATTGAATGTAAAAACACAATCAATACCAGTTTTAGATAATTATATTGGAAAGGATTATACATTTGTTATAACATGGTTGACTCCGATTGAAAAACAAAGAATATATTGTGAAGAATCAAGGCCACATATTTGTTACGAAATTTATAATCCAGTTTGTGGGTCAGATGGCAAAACATATTCAAATGATTGTATAGCATGTAGTAATGAAAAGGTAGAATGGTATACAGAAGGGGCATGTAATTTTTATAGATATGGCAGACAACCAGGAATTTTTATAACATTTCCAACAAAAGAAATATACTATCCAATGATTCCAACAAGCATATATGGAAGCAAAACAATTCCAGTGACATTATATGTATTAGGCCATGTAACACCAAAATTAAATAATGAAATAAAAGCATATTCCAAAACAGGATATTATTATCAAAGATATTTGGATACATATGAATTCAAATCATTTTATGGAAACTTAGAAAACAATATAAAATATACCAAAATAGAGATTGAAGCACCATCAAAATATTATACAAAGGATATTTGTTTTAAACAACAAGCACCATCAAATATAATATATGCCAATTCATTGTGTAGTTTTATTTCGAGTCATAGTATAATAGCATTGATAACACTTATATTATTAATATCATTTTTAGCAGGAGGAATATCAGGTATATTTATTTTTAGGAATTTCAAAGATTTTGCAATACTTGGATTAGCAAATATATTTTCTATAATAGGTCTTATAATAGCAATAATGGCAGTTAAGACATCTGGAAGAGAAGAAGAAATGATTAGAAAATTAAAACATTCAGGATATTTAGTAATATCAACAGATAAAAGAAAATTATATTTCATTGTGTTATTTTCTATAGTATTTATTATATTAGGATCTTTAGTTGGATATCTTTTGAAAATACCTCTACTATAAATTTTTAAATGAGAAAATATTATAAATTTTTAAATGAGAAAATATTAATTGATTAGAATGAGATGTCCATATTGTAATAATAAAATAGAAAAGAAATGGAATTTTTGTCCAAAGTGTGGTAGAAGGATCGAAAAAAGATTTGGTTTATTTGATATTTTCAGTAAAATATTTTCTAATAGTTATGAGCCAACAAGAGCGCATGAAATTACAATAAATTTATCTTCAGATTTTGATCATCCAATGATATCTGTTAAACCAGCAAAAACATTAAAACCATATGAAAAAAAAATAAAAATTTCAAACAGAAAATTTTCTGGTGATGTATTAGAGCCAAATACAGAAATAAAAAGATTAGGAGAAAAAATCATAGTAAATATGGAATTGCCTGGAATAAAAACAATTGATGATATTCAAATAGATAGAATATACAATTCTTCTGAAATAAAAGCAAATATAAATTAATTAAAAAGAATCTAAATAAGGAAAAATTAGAATTAGTTTTTTCTATTAACTAAATATTTTTTATTTTAGGAATTAAAAACAAAAAAATATCTTTCCTAAAATAATCCTTTATATTTAGCTACTATTCCTAAAATTGCCAGTATTACAATTATTATTATAATTATTTTTTTCTTGTCCATTTTTATCATTATATCGCCTTCATATTATTTTAGAAATTCTACTATTTAAATAGTTTTTATTAATTTTCTGCCAAATGTTAAAAATCCTGTATGCATTATACCTGAACTTTTTGGTAGGGTATGATAATTTACTTTCCATTCTCTTGTTATATTTTCTATGGTAATTATATCTGTAAAATAATTTTTCATTTTTTCGACAACTTTTTTAACCTGTTCAATATAAGGAGAATAAACTACTAACCATGAACCAAATTTTAATTTTTTATATGCTTCTTCTATTACATTTTCAGATTCTTTCATATCTAGTGTTATTAAATCTAAATTATTTTCTTCTATACCTTTTAATATATCCTTTTCCTTAACTTGTATATTTTTTAGCCCCAACTTTTCTATATTTTTTCTCACTATTTTTGCAAATTCTTTATTTTTTTCATATGTAACAACATTTCCATTGCTACAATAATACGCTAAGAAAATTGATAAAAATCCTGATCCTGCACCAGCATCAACTATTTTTGCATTAGTTGGTATACCAGTATATGCTAATATAAGAGCTGCATCTTTTGGCATAACTATTTGTGGTAATCTTTTACATTTTTTCATTAAAATATCAATAAAGCTTGGTTTAACTATTATAAATTCTTCACCAGAATTAGTTTTTACTTTGTCTCCTATTTTTTTCTTTTTCAATTTTGAAAGATTAATTGTACCATATTCTGTACTAAAATTTTCATCACTGACTTTAACTAGATAATTTTTTTTACCAGCTATAATTACAAATTCTCCAGTCTTCATAATAATAAATAAGAACTAATCAAATTTAAACACTTTAATTATGTTTTAAAATTCCCCGTAGGGATAAGGAAGAGTGATATGTTACTCTTCCACAAATTAGGCAAATAGAATTTTCGAAAAATCCATTTCTGAAACTAAAAACATAATTGCTGTTACAATTTTCACATAACATAATCTTTATTTAAAATTTGGAATAATAGTCTGTTTCGAAAGAGTAAACTTTTGCTGAAGAATAAAAGAATATTTATTTTTTCTTTATGATTTTTGCTATAGTATATACAAATAAAATATATAATGTACCGGTTAAAAATGTTAACAAATTGATTCTAAATCCTATATTTTCGATATCATTTTCTTTTACAGAAAAAGAAAACCATACACTTAATATTATTAGAGCAAGTCCTATTAATGCTAATATAGTAAACATAATATCAAGAAATTTAATTTTCATAAGAATTATCCCCTTTTTAATCTAATTATCTTTTTTATGTTAAATCTATTCTTCTTTTTCTTTTTTAGTTCTTCTCTACATTTTTTGCAAAGAGGAGCTCTAAATCCTAACCATGTAACTCTTATTAATCTTCCGGTTTCTTTTATTGGTCTGCCACAACGGCTACATTTCTTTTGCATACAATAAAGAATTTCTTTTTTTACTTAATATATTTTTATAACTATAAAAATTGAACTTGCAAACATTCAAATTTATTTATTTCTATATAATTTCCAAACAAAAAAGTATTAAATGTTTTTTCATAAAAAATAAAGAGTTGATTTTAATCTGGTTTTATCATGACAAAAAAAAGACCAACAAAGAAAGAATATTATATGAATATTACTAAAGAGGTTTCTAAAAAAAGTACATGTTTTAGGGATCATATAGGAGCAATGATAGTTAAGGATGACCAAATAATATCTACTGGGTATATAGGGGCGCCAAGAAAAACTAAAGATTGCTTTGAACATGGCTTTTGTCTTAGGACAAGAATGGGTATACCACATGGTCATAGATATGAGCTATGTAGAAGTGTTCATGCTGAAATGAATGCTATAATAAATGCTGCTAGAGCAGGAGTTAGTGTTCTCGGTGGAGATATGTATCTATATGGAGAAACATCTAAAGGAGAACCAATTGATGTGATGCCCTGTTTTATATGTAAAAAAATGATAATTAATGCAGGAATTGAAAATGTTTTTTGTTATACAAAATCAGGCACAATAAGAGAATTTAAAGTCTCAAAATGGGTAGAAGACTGGATGAAAAATGATATAGTAGATGATAAACATCAATATGGTAAAAATCAAAAAGTCTATACAGAAGAAGAATTAAAAGATGTATAAGGTAAAACATTCAAATTTATTTATTTCTATATAATTTCCAAACAAAAAAGTATTAAATGTTTTTTCATAAAAATTCTTTACACAATAAAAAAGGATGAATTTTATGAAAGTTAAATTAATTGCTTATACACCAGAACCTGAAAAAGTTTGTGCAGCGAGTGCTATGACAAGTTTCAAACTAAAAGGATCAGGTACACATATAGAAAATATAACCGAAGAAGATGCACATAAAATTATTAGAATGGTTTTAGGATATGGACATCATTCTGTTATAGAACATGCAAATTTTACTTTTAGTATTGAAGATGTTTCTAGAGCATGTACACATGAGTTAGTCAGACACAGATTAGCGTCATATACTCAACAAAGTCAAAGATATGTCAAGATAGAAGATTTTAATCCTGTGATTCCAGATTCTATAAAAAATAATGAAAAAGCTAAAAAAATTTTTGATGAAACAATAGATCTGATACCAATTATTTATAAAAAATTAATAAGTCTCGGAATACCACCAGAAGATGCAAGATTTATTTTGCCAAATGCAACAAAGACAAATATAACTGTAACTATGAATGCAAGAGAATTGCATCATTTTTTTAATTTAAGATGTTGTGCAAGAGCACAATGGGAAATTAGAGAACTGGCAACTGAAATGTTAAGACAAGTAAGAAAAGTTGCTCCTGTTTTATTTGAAGGTTGTGGTCCATCTTGTGTAAAATTAGGGTATTGCCCTGAAGGAAATTTAAAGCCATCTTCGTGTGACATAACAAAAATAAGAGAAAAATTTGAGAGGCTAGGATATGAAAATTAATAAGAAACTGCTGATACCAAAGATATTTTTTATGATTCTATTCGCATGTCTATTTATTGTATTAAGTAAAGTAAAACTAACACCAATATTTGGAACAGATACTAGCTTTTCCGCATCAGTTTTCTTTGGGCCAATTATTGCAAGGTTAATAGGTATACCATTCGGCGTTGGCGCTATATTTCTTGCACATATAGTTGGATGGGCTTTGAAGTTATATACAATAAAATCTACAGTAAATCTTTTTGTTTTCTTTCCAATTCTATTTGGTGGTATTTATTTTGCAAGAATGTTTAAAGGCGATAAAAGATTGATTGCACTACCTTTAGTTTGCATGATTGTATTTATATTACATCCGATTGGAAGAACAGTTTGGTATTATTCTCTTTTTTGGTTAATACCAATTTCTATTGCAAAATTTAAAAATAAAATAGACAAAATTTTGAGAAAAGAAATATTTAGAATCTATTCATATTCTCTTGGAACTGCATTTGTTGATCATTCTGTTGGATCTGTAATTTATCTTTATTTTATGAACATACCAGCTAAATTTTGGATAATGGCTATGCCTTTTACAATTATTGAGAGACTTATAATAGCTGGTGGAATAACATTTACTTATCTTGCAATGAGAAAACCATTAGAAATCATGCAAAAAGCATTCATTGCCAAGGCTATAGCTATTTCAAAAAAACAATCACAAAAAGAGGAGGTGCCTATACATGCCTGATGAGAGATTTAATGAAATAAAAAATATTGTTGATACACATAATAGATGGAGAAGAGAAGAATGTATAAATATGATTGCATCTGAAAATATGATGTCGCCAATAGCAACAGAATTCTATACTTCTGATTTTGAGAGTAGATATAATGAACATGATATTCACACACATTATCAGGGAGTAAAATTTTCAATGCAAATAGAAAATAAATGTAATGAAATTTTCGGAAAAAGATTTAACACAAAATTTGTTGATTCAAGACCAATTGCAGGATCAGTTGCAAATCTATGTGTATATAAAGCATTTCTAAACATAGGGGATAAATTCATTTCTCCAGGACTAACATTTGGTGGACATGTTTCATCAACAAGATACGGAATAGCAGGATGTCTTGGATTGAAAGATATTCCAATGTTTTTTGATGCTGAAAAGATGAGATGTGATGTAGAAAAGACAATTGATTTGATAAAAAGAGAAAATCCAAAATTAATAATGTTAGGAAGATCAATGTTTTTATTTCCTGAACCAATCAGAGAATTAAGAGAATCTATAGGATCAGAAATAAAAATAATATATGACGCAGCACATGTTTTTGGACTAATATATGGACATCAGTTTCAACAACCATTAGAAGAGGGAGCAGACATAATAACATCTTCAACACATAAAACATTTCCAGGACCACAAGGTGGAATCATAATAGGAAAACCAGATTTAGATGAAAATGATTGGAGAAAAATTCAGAACGCAATTTTTCCAGGTGTTTTAAGCAATCATCATATACATGCATTGCCAGCATTAGCAGTAACAGCATTGGAAATGGATGAATTTGGTGATGAATATGCCTCGCAAGTTGTAAGAAATGCTCAACACTTTGGAAAGGTTATGGATGAATTAGGATTTAAACCATTATGCCAACAATATGGATATACAAAATCTCATCAAGTTATAGTGGATGTTAAAGATCTTGGTGGAGGAAAACCAGTTGCAGAAAAAATGGAAGAAGCAAATATAATTATAAATAAAATTGCTTTGCCAACAGATTCTGATGCAGATGCAACAAAAAATCCAAGTGGTGTTAGAATTGGTCTTCAAGAACTAACAAGAGTAGGTATGAAAGAAAAAGAAATAGAACAAGTAGCAGAATTTTATAGAAGAGTTTTACTTGATAAAGCAAATCCAGAAACAGTTAAAAAAGATGTAATAGAATTTAAAAAAGATTTTATAAAACCAATATATCACTTTTGATAAAATGATAATAGGACTAGTAGGAACAATATCTAGTGGAAAAGATACTGTGGCAGGAATTTTATCAAAAAGATTGAATTATCCTATTTTTTCTTTTTCTGATATATTAGCTGAGGAATTAAAAAAAAGAAAACTTGAATTAACTAGAAAAAATTTTCAAGATATTGGAGATGAATTAAGAAAAAAATATGGAAATCATATTTTATCGAAAATGATTTTAGAAAGATCACCTGGAGATAATATAATAATGAATGGGTTTAGAAATCCAGAAGAAATAAATTATATAAAAAAATTAAAAGGAAAAAAATTTATTTTAATTGCTATTGATGCTCCTCCGAAATTAAGATTTGAAAGAATGTTAAAAAGAGGAAGAGCTGCAGATCTAAAAACATTTGATGAATTTTTAGAGAGAGAAAAAAGAGACATGGGAGAAAAAAAATTAGAATATGGACAAAATGTAAAAAAATGTATGGAAATGAAAGATTATTTAATAATAAATGATGGATCTTTACAAGAATTAGAAAAAAAGATTGACGACCTATTAAAAAAATTGAATTTTTAAGTCTTTCTTTTAATAAATAAACAATGAATAAAATGAAATATTTAGTAAAACATCCATTAGGTGAATTTGTTATAGATGAAAATGGAAATTTACTTAAAGATAAATCAGATTCTATTTCGAATGAAAAAGGAAATGAAATATTTAGAAAAAATTTTAGAAAAATAATGAGACAACTTGGATATTCAGACGAAAAGTTAAATTCTAAATTAACCGAAATAGGAGTTCAATTAACAAAACAAAAAATAAAACAATCAGTAAAAAAAGATAAATTGATAATTCAGGCTATAGCAGCATTAGATGAAATAGATAAATCGCTTAATATATATATTGAAAGAATAAGAGAATGGTATGGTTTACACTGTCCTGAATTAGAACATGAAATAAAAAATCATGAAAAATTTGTTAAGCTTATTTTAGAATATGGAAAAAAAGAAAACATAAAAGACAAAAAATTATCAGAAACAGTTAAGAAAAGTATAGGAATAGATATTTCTGAAAAAGATGAAAAAATTTTACAAGAATATTCATCTTTTATAAATCAATTATATAGACTAAAAGAACATCTAGAAAAATATATTGATAATTTAATGAAAGAAATTTCTCCAAATGTCAGAGAATTAGCAGGGCCATTATTGGGAGCAAAATTAATTCTATTAACAGGCGGACTAGAGAAATTCGCAAGAAAGCCATCTTCTACAATTCAATTGATTGGATCAGAAAAAGCATTGTTTAGATATTTAAAAGGAAAGGGAAAAAGTCCAAAATTTGGTATAATATATCAAAGCCCTTATATTCAAAATGCGCCTTTTGATAAAAAAGGAAAGGCAGCAAGATTATTAGCCTCAAAATTATCAATCGCTGCAAAAATAGATTATTATAGAAAAGAAGATAGATCAACTGAATTAAAAAAACAATTAGAGCAAGAAATGAAAGAGTTGGGATGTAAATGAAAATAAAGCCACATAAAAAATTTGAAAATATATTTTGGTTAGATAATAAGATTTGTACAAAAAATCTTGTAAAAGGAAAACAAGTATACGGAGAAAAAATAATTAAAATAAAAAATAATGAATATAGAATTTGGGATCCAAGAAGATCAAAACCAAGCGCAGCAATATATAAAAAAATTCAAACTTTTCCAATCAAAAGTGGTACAAAAATACTTTATTTGGGTATAGCATCTGGAACTACAGCTTCACATTTTTCTGATATAATAGGAAAAGAGGGTATTATATATGGTATTGAAATTTCTGAAAGAGTTTTAAGAGAATTGTTAGAAGTTGCTGAAGATAGAAAAAATATTGTGCCAATTCTTGCTGATGCACAAACACCAGAAAAATATTCTTGGGTCGAGCAAGTCGATGTTGTATATGCTGATGTTGCTATGAGAGAACAATCAGATATACTTATAAGAAATTGTGAATATTTTTTAAAAGATGATGGTTATGCAATTATAGCTATAAAAGCTAGAAGTATAGATGTAACAAAATCACCAACAAAAATTTATAATCAACAAAGAAAAATCTTAGAAAGACATTTTAAAGTAAAGGAATTTGTAATATTAGATCCATATGAAAAAGATCATTGTTTGTTTGTTCTAAAGAAAAAGTGAATATCAAAATAATATTATTTTTTTCTTATTTATGAACTTTTAGATTATTTACTATATATCAATTCATAAAAAATCTTATTTTTATTAAAGATCTAATTATGGTGGGTCTCATTCTGAACCTCCCTGGAGGAGGAAAAATGAAAGATAAGATAAAAATTCCAGAATATATACCAGCTACAGTAATTTCAGTTGCTATAGAATTATTAAAAAACGGAGCAAAAGAAGTGTCTACTGAATTATATTCTGGACTAAATCAATATGAAATAAAATCATTAAACTATATGCTTAAAAATAATTCACACTAAGAAAAAGAAAGCCCCGAAGGGATGGGGCTAATTTTTGGACTTGATTGTCCAAATTCTGGAAGCTTGGTCTGGAAGCCTTGAAGAATATTATTTTCCAAAATGCTTGCATAACAATCTCTACAAAAAATTCTTCTATTTCCAAATCCATCAATAAATCTTATCAATCTATGTGAATGACATCTTTGACATTCCATGCTTTATATATATTAAATATATTAATAGTCTGTTTCGAAAGAGTAAACTTTTGCTGAAGAATTAGATAATAGCTTCTATACTCCTAATTTTTTAACTTCATTCAAAAATTCTTTTTTAAAATCTTCATAATCATCTATATTAACAAAAGCACCAACAGCTGATCTATGTCCACCACCTTTTAGAGAATCAATTTTTTTCTTTATATTTTCAAGTATAGAAACTAAATCAACTTTTCGTACTGTTTGTTCCAGTCTTATACTAATTTTTATTTGAGCATTTTTTTTATCTTTATTTGTAACGCATACTATCCATCCAGGATATTTTTGTCTTATTTTATCTGAAAAGAACGATGTAGCACTTTTTATTTGTGTTTTGGGTGATTCATAAAAAATAACTTTTTCTTTTTTATAAAATTCTCCTGTCTTTTCGATTTCATCTAAGACGCCTTCTGTTCTATATTTTACCTTTTCATAGAAATTTCTTAAAGCAGAAGAATGTTGTGTCAGACCATTAATAAATTTATCTGGTCTATTTTTACATTCAACCATTGCAAGAACAGCATTTTTCGCTCCATCAGACCCTTTTATCATTCTACCAGATCTAACCATATCCCCTAATTCTCCGAAAAATGATTTTTCGATGTTTTCTTGATTTATTTTTTTTAATTTCAAAATTTCAGGATTTTCTTTTTTTATTTTTTCAAATACTTCTTTGCATATATCAACTCTATGATCTTCTGTTATTCCTATTCCAGCAATCCATGCAACTTTTTCATCTGGAAATAAGTCAATTAAAATTTTATAACACATATAAGATGTTGGAACAACTTTCTCATCATCCTTTTCAAATTCGCATGGATTAAAATATCTCATTTCTTCTCTTTCTTCTATGTCTTTAAATATATGATGATCAAGAACAAAACCTTTTAAGCTGTCAAGTTTTTTTGGATCAGCAGTAACATCTAGAAAAATAACATAATCATAATTTAATGTTTTTAATTTGCTTATCAATCCTTTTTTTATGTCATTAGGTCCTCTTATAGGAATTATATCAGGATAGTTTCCAGTTAAATTGTAAATTATTATATATAATAAAGCACATGAAGTACACCCATCAGAATCATCATGATGAACTATACAGATCTTATTATTTTCTTTAAATTTTTTTATTATACTTTCAACCTGTTCAAAAATATCATTTAGATTTTTTATTCTCTTCACTTAATTTTTTCAACTCCTCTTCTGTTAAATATAATATTTGATCTTTCATTTGTTCCTGAATATTTTTTTGTGCTTTATTATAATATTCAACAAGAGAAACTAAACTATCAAGATAATGAAATACTAATGCTTCAAAAGTTCTTGGTGGTGTTGGCCCACCTTCACCAAAATGAGATGCAACTATATGTATAACTTCTTCAGGAAAATCTCTTGCATACAATTCTGATGTTGCTAACATTGTATGATCTAATAAAATTCCAGTTGGTTCTAATTGTCCTTTAGAATTTCTAACATATTCAAACGCTTTCATTATGTCATGCAATAATGCAGCAGCAATCAGATAATCCTTATTTAATTTTAATTTATAATTTTTTTCAAATGATTCACAAATTTTTTCGCATAAATCAACTAAAGTTGAGGTGTGAACAAAAACATCTCTTTCTATTGGGCCAAATCCTGAACTCGGTATAACAAACATACTTCCAGCAGTTTTCAAATCTTCTTTTGGGTATTTTTTAAAATTTTTGTTAGATAATTCTAGATTGTTTAGAATATCCACTACCTTTTTTCTTAATTCTTTGTCTTTAATTTTCTCAGCTAATTTAGCTAATTCCATTTTTTTACCTAATTATTTATTTTGTTTTTAATTTATTTAACCGAACAATGATGCTAATCCAGATGCTGCTTCTTCAGCTTTTTTCTCTTGTTCTTCTGCAGATTCTTCCTTCTTTTCTTCAGCTTTTTCTTCTTTCTCTCCACTTGCTGCTGGTGCTGCCGCAACTGGTGCTGCAACTGCTTGTTTTATAGCCTCATCTATATCTACACCATCCAATGAAGCTATCAATGCTTTTATTTTTGCATCGTCTGCTTTTTCTCCAGCCGCTTCTATAATTGCTTTTACACTTTTTTCATCTATTTTCTTACCTAAGCTATGAAGCAACAAACTTGCATATACATATTCCATAATTTCACACCTCTTTTATTTTCGATTTTAATAAACATGCTTGAGCATTAGCTTTTGAAATTAAATCTTCTATAATACCTTTATCTAATATTTTAGCTTCCAATCCAACTGTTTTTGCATTTCTGAATGCTTTCTGTAATAAGAAAGTAATTGAATCTTTATTTGGATATGATATTGATACACTTAAATTTAATGCTGAACTTGAAGCTGTTATTAATTTATTCATGAACTCTTGTTCATCTATATGTAAAATATCTTTTGTAAATATTGTATCTTGTTCCCACACTCCTAAAAGATTTATTCCAATTTCAACTGGTTGAATATCTAATTTTTTCAATACATTTGCAACTTGATCATTTATAATTTCGTCCTTTTTCACAACAACAGTATCTTTTCTTACATATATTTTTCCATCTTGAACCATTGCAGGAATTTTTAATCTTTGTAATTCACCAATGGCTGGACCTGCCATTAAAGTAGTTGGTCCTTCAGGAATTATAATATCATGTTGAGCTATATCACCTTCTTTAGCATAAGTAGGAGATTTATTTTTTTCTAAAAACTTGTATAATCTAAATGGATTTTCTTCTGAAAATATTAGACATGGTTCTTTTGCATTTAGTTCCAATAGTTTTTTGATATCTTTTTTATTTACATTTTGAAAAGCTTTTTCAATTAATCTTTTTTTATACATTTTTACTATTGCTTTACCTCTTAATTCTTTTTTTATTGCTTGTAATTGTTTTGATGGCATCTTGAACAAGTCAACTATTCCTATGACTGGATATTTTTCTGCTAATTGTTTTATTTCTTCAACTTGCTTTATTTTTTTCTCAGATGTCATCTTATTTCACTTCCAATTTTATCGGTTTGCTCATTGTAAATTTCAATAAAATCTCTTTTATGTTATTTTTTCCTTTTGGTAATTTTACTTTTAAAGTATTAATCAAAAATTCAATATTTTTTTCTACATCCTCATCTTTCATATCTTGAGATCCAACAACTGTATGAATCACTGGTTGTTTGTCAACCTTGATTTTTACAGCATTTTTATATTTTTTATAACTTTCAAGAGGACCAACCAATGGTTTTGGCATTAATCCTCTAGGAGCAAGATATTTACCCAAAAACTTACCTACTATAGGCATTAGTTTTGGTTCTGCAAAGAAAAAATCTGATTTGGATATTAATTCTGAAATTTCTTTTTTGTTTTTTGATATTGATTCTATTTTTGAACCAGAAATGATATTAAAATCTTCAGATTTTTTAATTGAATCAGTAAATATGGTTATTTTCTTTTCTTTATTTAATTTTTTTGGTAGAATAATAATTTCATCAATTTTATTCTCAGCTTTTTTTAAATCCAAATCTTTAAGATTAATAATTAAATCATAAGTTTGATTAAAATTTCTTTTCTTAGAATTCTCTTTCAAATTTTTAATTTGTTCTAATATTGTCATAATATCCCTCCTGCTTTTGCAGTCTTAACGGGTTAATTTATATTAATATATTATATTTAAAAAGGTTTCTACTACCAAAGCATAGAATTAACTATGGTTTTCTGATTATTTCTAAAACCGAAACATTTAAATACTATTATGAATATATATTCGATATAGATTATGAATAATAATTCATAATAAAAGGAGGTGAAATATATATGCCATTAGGAGATAGAACAGGACCAGAAGGATTAGGACCTTTAACAGGTAGAGGACTTGGATACTGTGCAGGATATAACAGCCCAGGATTCACAAGAGGAATACCTATGGGAGGAAGAGGATTTGGTAGAGGATTCGGAAGAGGCTTTGCCAGAGGATTTGGTCGTGGATTCATAGGAAGAAGATTTGCTGTTAGAAGATTTGCTAGACCAATATATGATCCCTATTACGACTATACACCACAAAGACCATTAACAAAAGAAGATGAAGAGAGATTTCTCAAAGAAGATATAAGAGATATTGAACAAGAAATCAAAGAGTTGGAACAAGAAAAGAAAGAAATAGAAAAAAGACTAAAAGAGTTATAGGTAATATACAATGCCAAGACCAAGAAGATGTAGAAGAGTTTCATTCAGACCAGATATTACATATTTTAAGCCGGCCGGCGTTAGATTATCTGGATTGAATGAATGTATATTAACAATTGATGAATTAGAAGCTATTAGATTAAAAGATCTTCTTGGGATTGATCAGACAGAAGCTGCAAAGCAAATGAATATATCACAGCCTACTTTTCATCGTTTATTATTAGAAGCAAGAAAAAAAATTGCTGATGCTGTTGTTAATGGTAAGGCTATAAGAATAGAAGGTGGTTATTTTAGAATGGTAAGAAGAGGTGGAAGAAGATATGGTAGATTTTAGAGGATTAGGCAGAAGATTAGGATTTGGTGGCAGAATGGGTGGAACTGCTCAAGGACCTGGCGGAAATTGTAGATGTCCTAAATGCGGAAATATAGAGCCACATCAAAGAGGAATCCCATGTTATGAACAAAAATGTTCAAAATGTGGAACACCAATGACAAGAGCATAATATTAAAACTTAGATGAAAAAATGAAGCAAATATTAGTTATTATAGTAGTTTTATCAATTTTGCTTTTTGGTTTTAGAATTTACAAACAAAAAAATATATCAGAGGTAGATAAAATGAAAATAAATAAAATAAGTCCAACTATTATTACAATTTATGACAATTATCAACACAATACAGAATTAGATACAGGATGGGGATTTTCTTGTCTAATAAAAACTGATAATAAAAATATTTTATTTGATACTGGTGCTGATAGTCCAACTCTCTTAAGTAATATGAAAAAATTAGAAATAGAACCAAAAGATATTGATATAATTGTATTATCACATATCCATGGAGATCATACAGGAGGATTATTTGGTTTGCTTCAAAAAAATCCTAATGTTACAGTATATTTACCAGAATCATTTCCAAATGATTTTAAAACTAAAACAACTTCATATGGTGCAAATATTATAGAAGTCAAAGATTCAATAAAAATATCTGATGGAATTTGTTCTACAGGAGAATTAGGAATATGGATAAAAGAACAATCTCTTATAATGAATACAGAAAATGGTTTAATTATAATAACAGGTTGTGCTCATCCTGGAATTGTTAATATAGTAAAAAAATCCAAAGAAATAACAAATGAAAATATATATCTTGTTTTAGGCGGATTTCATTTAGGTGGAGCATCAGATTCAAAAATAAATTCTATTATAAAAAATTTCAGAAAGTTAGGAGTAAAAAAAGTAGCTCCTTGTCATTGTACTGGAGACATAGCTATTCAATTATTTGAACAAGAATATAAAGACGATTTTATAAAAAATGGAGTTGGAAAAATAATAAAAATATAATAAAATTTTTTATTACTAAATGTCTAATTTATAGCATGCAAAAAATAATTATTGGCGTTGTAATACTTTTTGCAATAGTTGTTGGTATTTATGTAACAAAATTAACTCCTGAACCAACTGAAGTTGATATAAACAACATGAATAATATAGATTTTATCACCTTAGATGGAGAAATGTCGATTGCACAAAATTTATGTCAGGAGAGAAATCTTGATGACAAAA
>JAFCEW010000007.1 GCA_017608955.1 Candidatus Aenigmatarchaeota archaeon
TTTATTTTTATATCTTTAGTTTGGTTCTTTTCCAACTTCTTCTGTTCACAGAAACTCTTCTATTTCTAGCTCTTTTCAAACCGAATTTTTTAATATCAACCCATCTAGGGGCCATTCTGACCTTTCCAGCCTTTATTTGCCTTAATTTTCTGCTTAATATTTTTCTTCCCATTTTATATCAACTTTCTCAATTCTTTTGACTTATTAACAGCCAAATCAATAATTTTATTTATTTCTTCTACTTTTAAAGAATTTTTTCTTTTTTGCATTGCACATATTTTTCCATCTTCTCTAACAGAAACTGTCAAAATAGAATCTAATAAATTTTCTTCTTGCAAGCATGGATCAATTATAAATTTGCCTCCTATTTTCCCAATTGATATTGTTATTGGTTTATGTTTTAAAGGTAGTTTGCCAGAATATTCTTCTCTTATTATTTCATCATCTTTTATTTTTGGGATTTTTGTTGTTGTTAATGCAATTAAAGCAGCTAATGCGGATGCATCTATCAAATTTCCATCATGGTTTATAATTCTAATATCAATGCAAACTCCCCATACCTTTTCTCCTTTTTCTAGACATAATTTTTCAAGGTCTATTGTCTCTGATTCTCTTATTCCTCTGTCAACTATTCTTGCGAGTTCTATTGCATTTTCATTTGGTGGACCTGGGAAAAAATCTTCTGATGCTATAGGAGTAAATTCAGCGTCTGTTCTTAATATTCCTGAATCAGGCGTATCAGGGAATGGTTCACTTATCTCTAATTTGACACCTACTATCACATCTGTGCTTCCAAACTTTACTCTTGCTGAACCTTCAGCTCTTTGTATAAAATCTTTTTGAATCTCAATTTTTCTAAATTCATCCAATTTTCTGTTATCTATTCTTTTGTTTTTTTCTAATAAATTCAAAATATATTCTTTCATAATTATCACTTATATCTGTTTTTTAAAGCTTCTTTTTGTTTTTTATATACCTGTTCTCCAGCTTTTAGAATATTTCTAATTGTATCTTTAACTTCTTGCGGTGTTATTCTACCATCCATTTGTAAAAGGGTTATTTCTTTTGTGTTTGGTAAAAATGCTATTGGTATATCAGCTTCAGAATAATTATCTTCTTTCCCACATAAATCTATTATAAGCGTATCATCTATTTTTCCTCCTGACAATGCTACAATTAAATCTCTCATTGGTATGCCTGCATCTGCTAATGCTAAAGACGCAGCATTTATTCCTGTTACTCGTGTTGATCCATCAGCTTGAATAATATCAATATAAACATCTATTGTGGTTTCTGGAAATTCCTCAAGAAATAGAGCTGGTTCTATTGCAAGTTTTGTGACCTTTGATATTTCTACTGCTCTTCTATCTGGTCCAGGTCTTTTTCTATCTGAAACAGAAAATGGAGCCATATTATAATAACATCTTAAAATCGCTTTATCTGGCTCTTGTAGATGTTTAGGAATCAACTCTCTAGGGCCATAAACAGCTGCAAATGCAGTGGTTTTTCCAAATCTTACATAAGCAGAACCATTTGCATTCGGAATTACACCAACTTTCATTTCTATTTCTCTTATATCCATTGGTTTTCTTCCGTCTAGTCTTTTTCCATTTATAATCAGTTTTTCATCTGTTTTCATCATTTAAATCACTTAAAAAAATATTTATTTTATCAGTCAATCCAAAAATATGAGATTTTTCATCTATCATTTTTATTGCATCAATTGCTTTTTCTATATCTTGGCCTGTTAGCCAAATAACGCCATTCTGTCCAACTCTTATTATGGTTTTTGTCTTTTCTTTTATAGAATTTATCATACTTCCCTCTTTTCCTATCACTCGAGGAACTTTTGATGGAGTTATTTTTACAAGCACCCCGTCTTCTAATTTTCTTGAAGAAGGAGATTTCATTGATAATTGAATATCACCATTTCTGACATCAACAATTTCTGTATAAATTATATCTCCAACATCAAAAAATCTCTTAAGACTTACCTTTCTGATATCTATGAAATCTCTGACACCTTCTGATAAAGATAAGAATCCTTTCCATGGGGAATTTGTATTCACAATCCAACCAGATTTTTCAACTGAGATTACAATACCAATTATTTTATCATGTCTTTTAGGAGTATAAACTCCTGATAAAGGAATTACAGATATATAATCTTTATTTTTCTTAGGAATGCCAAGAAATTTTGATATTATATTTTGATCTCTAATAAAAGTTCCATGACCACTTTTTTCAGTTTTTGTATTACCTATTATTTCTCCTGGTAATACGATTTCTCTTATTTTTTCTTTTTCTGTCATTATAAATCAACTTTTTTTATTATTTTTGATTTAAAATCACCATGAGTTAATCCACCAATTTTCTGGAACAAATCCGTTTGCATCCCAGCTGGTATATCTATTCTCACTTGCAATGATCCGTCATTCAACCATTGTTCTTTAAATTCTTTTATTGTTGTTTTGAGCATAGAATATACCTTTCCTGCATGTTGCGAAGGAATCAGTATTTCCAAAACAACTCTTTGGAATTCTATAGGTATTAAAGCTTTTATACTTTTTATTATTTCATTTATTTGTAAATTAGCATCAGTAAATGGATCCACATGAACTCCTGCCTTTTCCATTGCATTTAAAATCCTTTCTGGTGGATGAGGCAAATTATTTTGAGGATTTATTCCTTTTTTTGATATTATATTTGCTATTTCTCTTGTTTTTTCTTCTACCAATTCTCTTCTTTGTTCTGTTGTTAGCTGCAGTACTCCTTGCCTTATTATTTTGTCTGCTATTACATAAACATCAGTTGTTCCAAAGTTTTTTTGTAATTCTTCTTCTGAAACTAAATCACCCCTTTTTGCATCGTGATATATTCCTGGGAAAACCAAAGCATCTCTTATGTTTATAGTTTTACCTCTTTTGAATTCCAGTATTTTTTCTGGATCAAGAAGTACTTCAAAATAAATTTCGTTCTTTTTCAATTTACCTATAATTGCTTTATCAACGTCTGCCATAATAAATTCACAAGAAAGTTTTAATTTGTTCTGGGGTTAATTTCATAAATTTCTTTTTTGTTCCATCTACTATTGCAATTTCTACAGCAATTGGAAGATTTGTTACTTTCTCTGCCTTTTTAATAACTTCTATCATTAGTTTTATAGCAGATTTTTCATCCATATCATCTTTATACTTTTCTTTGAATATTTTGTTAGCTATAGAAGATCCTCTTCCTATTGCATGTGCTTTCCATTCGTACAATGTTCCAGATGGATCAGATTCTATTAAATGAGGACCAGTTGAATCAACACCACCTAATAACAATGATGTACCAAAAGGCCTTAGTCCAGCATATAATGTAGAAACTTGCATCCTATCTCCTAATTCTCTTGCTAATGACCATATATCTATTGGCTCTTCATATGTTACTCTATTTATTTGTGCTTTTACTCTTAGTTCTTTTACTATAATTCTTGCATCTGCTAATAAACCAGCAGCCACTACTCCAATATGCTCATCTACTTCAAATAATTTTTCAACTGTATCAGGAACTAAAAGATCGATTGTTTGCTTTATTGTTGCAAGTACTACACCATTTTTAAATACTAATCCTAGAGATGTAGCACCCTTTTTAACAGCTTCTTTTGCATATTCTACTTGAAATAATCTTCCATCAGGCGAGAAAACAGCTATTGTTCTATCATAACCCATATATTCTGGTAAATTTGGTATTGCTGGCATTTTTTACACCTCAATTATTTTTTCTTTTCTTACAATTTAATATTTTTTTAACTTTTTAATTGTTCCAGAAACTTTTAATATTTTGAAACAAATTCTATTATCACCTAGTCTGTCAATAAGACCTAAACACGCTACAATAGTATTTACAGATTTGTTATTACATCTTATTATACCTTTATATTCTTTTTGGTTCCAAGAAGGTTTTAACAACCAGAAAGATGTTTCCGAGACTCCATATTCACCAAGAAAATCAAGCATAGTATTCCATATACCTGCTTCTAAATCAGCATAAGCAAATCCTTCTCCTGGTTCTGGTATTACTTGAAATGATATATATCTTTTCTTTTCTCTCATTGATGATGGTAAAATCTTTAATTTCATTTATATCACAATCTTAGCTATTAAATATCCTATAAAAACACCCAATAAAATCATTGTTGGCTCATCTATAATATCATATGGGAACCCAAATTGTTCATTCCAGTCTGTGTAATCCATTATCAAAAACGTTAAAAGAATCATCATAAGTATAAACGTAATATAGATTTTCTTAACGTCCTTTGGCTCTATATTTATCATTCTATTTCAACTCCTGGCATTATCCATTTTTTATTTTGTCTTTTTTTAATCATTCTTATTATATTTTCTGGTGTTTCAGATATAGCTTTTTTTGCTTCTTTAATGTCTAATCCAAGTAAAGTCAGCATTGATATTAATATAAAAGGATCTTTTAGTTGTAAATGAGATATTGCACCTGAGCAAACTATAATAGGAGCCTTATATTTTTTACATAATCTGATATTTGTCTTCATTTTTTCCAAGATATGCGATCTAGTTCCTTTATATGATTGAAGTATTTGTCTGAAATTAATTTCTATTGCTACATTGTTTTTATGCGCCAATTTAGCTAAAATATGATTTAAACCTGAATCTCTTTGATCTAGTTCGGGATGAGTCAAAATATCGACTTGTTTTGTTTCCATAGCTTTTCTGTTTAATTCAGGAATCCCACCTCTTACTAAAAGAACATCATATTTTTTTCTGATATCTTTTAGTTTTTTTAGTTCTGTTATGCTTCTTGCTTCAAATCCAAGATATATATTAATTTTTTCGTTTTGTGATATTTTTTTGATTTCTTGTTTTAGTTGATCAATTTGCTTTTCATTTTTGAAATATTCAGCAAAACAAATTCCTTTAAATCCTAATAGTTTTGCTCTTTTGGCTATTTGTTCTATTGTGCTTTCTCCTTCTGAGAATGCAGAATGTATATGAAAATCGTAATAATTCATACAAATGATATTATATCAAAAGAAATAAATAAAGAAATAATTTTGTTACATATCAAATTTAAATTTTATTGTTAATATTTTTAGATATGAATAGTAGAGAATATTTAAATAATATAGAAGAGACTATATCTAAACTTGTTTCTAAAAAAATTGCTCCAGATTATTTTAAACTTCTTAATGGAGTTAATCAAGATTATTTTAAACTTCTTCTTGATGGGGAAGAGAATCAAGATTATTATAGAGGTAGAGAAGTTTTTGATCGTGTTTATCTAGGTCGTCTAGATAAAGATAAAATAATAAAAATAGAAAAAAGAACATTTGAATTTTATAAAAACATGTATAATTTAGGATGTAAAGACATTTATAAATTGGAAACTGCTCTAAGAAAAGGAAAAATTCCAGAAAAGAAAATAATATCAACATTAATTAACGAAAAAGAAAATACTATTAATATCATAAGGTTAGATTCTACTATAATACAAGCAATGATTTTAGGATATATAAACAAAACTAAAAATAAAATTTTTAGAGGCCTTTTAAAAAAAGAATTATATGAAATGTTATATAATTATTTTATGATTGATAGAGATTTATTACATCTTACATAGTTTTTATATAATTATTTTTACTTTTTCCTGGCTTTCTTACCAGCAGAAGTCAATCCTCTATGAACTCTTCTTGTGTGCTGTTTTTCAGAAATCCATTTTAAATCTTTATCATTTTTGATCTCAGGAGCATTTTTATCAACTAAAATAACTTCAAACCATTTATATCTACCATCTTCTCCCACAAAATAAGAATTTAATACTTCTAAATTTGGATATTTTCTAGCTACTCTTGCCTCAACTATTGCATGTGATGACTTTTTTGGTGTAAATCCTGTTAGACCTGCTTTTGATGGTTTTCTACCTTTACGTCCATATAATGGTCTTTTTCTGCCACCACGTTTTATTCTAGCTCTTACAATTACAAATCCTTTCTTTGCTTTATACCCAAGTGCTCTTGCTCTATCTATTCTGGTTGGTTTTTCTATTCTTACAAATCTTTCTTGTCTTCTCCATTCGATTAATCTTTCTCTTACTAAAGACTTCATAGTTTGTTTTGGTTTTTTCCATAAATCCCTTATATATTGATAAACGCCTTTCATAATCACACCAATATACTTAAACTCTTTAATATTGTAGATTTAAATATATTTTATTTAAAAAATAGTTGTAGGTGATATAAATATGCATGCATTGGCAAAAGTTTTCATAGGAATTGTATTGTTTTTAGTTCCACTCGTACTATATGCATATGAGTATCTATACCATGTAAATCCAACATTTATGGGAATACAATTTAATCTATTGGGATCCTTATGGATAGTACTACAAGGAATAATTCCACCAATGCTAATGATATTAGGATTATTTGTAGTTTGGTTAGAGCTTGACGAGTGGAAAATTGACAGAGAACTAAAAGCAGAAGAAAAAAAGCAATCAAAAAAGAAGGAAAAGAAAAAATAATTCTTTTTCTTTTTACTATTTTAATTTGATTATATGGGAGTTCAATTAAACCGGATTATTCCTAAAAGAAAAATAAATTTAGAATTCCTTAGCAATAAAAAAATAGCTATTGATGCTTTTAATATGATTTTTCAGTTTTTGTCTACTATAAGACAAAGAGAAACCGGTGAGCCATTAAAAGATAGTAAAGGAAATGTGACATCTCACTTATCTGGTTTATTTTATAGAAACATAAGATTTTTAGAAAATAATATAAAGCCAGTATATGTTTTTGACGGATCTCCTCCTGAATTCAAGCGAAAAACCATAATGGAAAGAGAAAAAAGAAAAGAAGAAGCAATGAAAAAATTAGAGCAAGCATTAAAAGAAGGAAAAATTGAAGATGTGATGCTTTATGCACAACAAACATCTCAATTGACAGACGAAATGATCGAAGAAAGCAAGAAATTATTAGATGCATTAGGAATACCATGGGTGCAAGCAAAAAGTGAAGGAGAAGCACAAGCATGCTATTTGGTTGAAAATAATGATGCATATGCAGTTGGTTCACAAGATTATGATTCACTTTTATTTGGAGCAAAAAAACTTGTTAGAAATATGTCAGCAACAGGAAGAAAAAGATTTGTTAGAGGCATGTGGATAGAAATAGAGCCAGAAATAATTGAGTTAGATGAAGTCTTGGAAGAATTAGGAATAAACAGAAATCAACTCATAATAGTAGGTATTCTTATAGGGACAGATTATAATCCAGGTGGAGTAAAAGGGATTGGTCCAAAAAATGCCTTAAAGTTAGTTAAGCAAGAAAAAACTCTTGATAAGGTATTGAAAAAAATAGATTGGGATTTTGACATAGATGCTGAAGAAATATATAATTTCTTTTTAAATCCTCCAATAGAAAAAAAATATAAAATAGAATATAGACAACCCGACAGAGATAAAATAATAAAATTGTTGGTTCAGGAGCATGATTTTTCTGAAAAAAGAGTGGAAAATAATATTGATAAATTATTACAAGCAAAAAAGCAAGAATCACAGTCTACTTTGGGTAATTGGCTAAAACATTAATTGCATGGTTTTTTCTTTTTGATTAGACTTTCTATAAATCCTAGAATTGTTTTTTGTCTATATTTTTCTATTATTTGAATTGTAGTATCCCATGTAGTTCTGACGTATGATGGCATTTTACCTTTATTTTGCTCTGCTATTTTTTTTAAGAAATTTATAGTTCTCTGATCATGTGGATATCCGATACCGATTTCTTCGCCTAGCTGTTGCTCCAATTCTTTTATTGCATTATCTCTATTTACTTTTGCGACTATAGATGCAGCAGAAACAATAGGATAATTTTGATCAGCAAAATTTTCACAGACCAATTCAATATTTTTGTTTTCTAAGTTTGACCACAAAAAGTCTCTAAATTTGTGGCTATTATGATCCGGTGAATCTATTATAACCTTATCTGGTTTTGTCATATTTATTATATCAGCCATTCGTAATGCCTCTAATTGATTTAAATTATGCCCACTTCTTCTATTAGAATCGATCTTGCAAGGAGAAATGCGAATAACAACAGAATGAGTTGCAATTTCTTCTATTTTTGGGGCAAGAGTTTCTCTTCGTTTTGGTTTTAATAATTTTGAATCTTTGACATTTAATTTTTTAAGTTTTTTTTCGTTTCTATCTTCTATTAAAATTCCACATATCACTAATGGACCAAGAACCGCTCCTCTACCAGCTTCATCTATACCTAAAATTCTTATTTTAACCACCTTAATATTACTTTTCTAAAACAGATAAGTATATTTAAAAACTTTCCTTATAAATATTTGTTAATTATAAGTTTAAATCAAAAATGTTGATACTATGCCAGGATTTGATATCAAAATAGAAAATATAGTAGCATCTGCTACTTTAAATAGCAGAGTAGATTTAGATAAAGTAGTTGAACATTTAGAAGGAACTGAATATGAACCTGAACAGTTCCCAGGGATAGTCTATAGATTTAAAGATCCTAAAGTAGCAACCCTAATTTTCTCATCTGGTAAAATAGTGTGCACTGGTGCTAGAAATATAGAAGATGTAAATAAGGTCATAAAAAAACTTATAAGATTACTTAGAGAAACTGAGACAGCAAATCCAAAGAATCCAAAAATACAAATAGAAAATATAGTTGCTTCAGCACAATTAAAAATGAATCTAAATCTTGATAAACTAGCATTTGATTTGGAAAATTCGGAATACGAACCAGAGCAGTTCCCAGGACTTGTTTATAGGATGTCAGGACCAAAAGTAGCATTTCTTTTATTTTCCTCTGGTAAGATTGTTTGTACAGGAGCTAGAAGTATAAAGGAAGTTGAATCTGCTATCAAATTAGTATCAAAAAGGTTAAAAAAATTATAAACCAATAAAGTAATGCATGAAAAGAAAAAATATTGTTGATCAATTTGCAACATTCTTGACAGATAATTATTATAAAGACATAGCTTTAGCATTAGCTAAAGGAAAAAAATCATTACAAATAGACATTTCACTTCTAGATAAGTTAAATCCTGATTTAGCTGATATGCTCTTGGATGAGCCTGAAAAAACAATAGACATATTTGAAGAGGCATTAGAACAGATAGATATTCCTAATAAAAAAAAGTTTAGAATTAGATTTTTTAATATGCCAGAATCTAATAGAATAAGAATCAGAAATATAAGATCTGAGCATATTGGAAAATTCATATGTGTTGATGGAATTGTAAAAAGAGCGTCAGAAGTAAGACCAGAAGTAGCTGAAAGTACTTTTGAATGTCCAGAATGTGGAGAGCATATAACTGTTATGCAAACAGAACAAAATAAAATGATTCAATATCCAACAAAATGTACTTGTGGTTGTAGAAGGGGATTTAAGCTAATTAGACAGAAATTATATGATGCAAGATGGATTGCAATAGAAGAACCATTTGAAATTACAACAGGAGAAAGGCCATCAGAAATAAATGTATTTCTTAAAGAAGATTTAACATCGCCTGAAATAAGAAATAAAACAGACCCTGGAAACAGAATAAGGGTGCTTGGAGTTTTAAAAGAAATACCAAGAAAAACAATTAGAGGTATGAAATCAAGACAATTAGAAATTCTTTTGGATGCGAATAATATAGAATCAGTTGAAACTGAATGGGAAGACATTTCGATAAGCCCTGAAGATGAAAAGAAAATAAAAGAATTTGCAAAAGACCCTGAAATTTATAACAAATTAATTGCATCTTTAGCTCCAACAATGTATGGATTGGACAAATTAAAACTTGCTATTATTTTTCAAATGTTTAGTGGTGTTCCTCATATATTAAAAGATGGAACAAGAATAAGAGGAGATATTCATATTTTATGCATAGGAGATCCTTCAACAGGTAAATCACAAGTTTTAAAATTAAGTTCAGATATGATGCCACGTGGAAAATATGTATCTGGTAAAGGAGTAACTGGTGCTGGTCTTACTGCTAGTGTTGTGAAAGATGAACAATTTCTTGGTGGATGGGTTTTAGAAGCAGGTGCATTAGTCCTAGCAAATAGATCAATTATAGGTATTGACGAATTTGAAAAAATGGACAAAGCAGATCAAGTAGCAATGCATGAAGCAATGAGTTTACAACAAATCAGTATTGCAAAGGCATCTATAGTTGCAACATTGCCAGCAAGAACTTCTGTATTAGCAGGTGCAAATCCAAAATTAGGAAGATTTGATCCATATATTCCTATAAGAGAACAAGTAGATATTCCTGAAACACTTTTGTCAAGATTTGATGTAAAATTTGCTTTAAGAGATATTCCCAATCCAGAAATAGATGAAAAAATGGTTGATCATGTATTGAAATCAAGACATTTTGAACAAGATAAAGTTTTACCAGCTATAGATCCAGCTTTTTTGAAAAAATATATCACATATGCAAAAGTAAATTGTAAGCCGGTTTTAACAAAAGAAGCTGGTAAGAGATTAAAAGATTTTTATATTAATTTAAGATCTAAATCATCAGGTGAAGAAGCACCAATTCCAATTACATTAAGACAATACGAAGCACTTATTAGACTATCAGAAGCATCAGCAAAAGTACGATTAAGCAATAAAGTAGAAATAGAAGATGCTGAAAGAGCAATAGATATAATGAAATATTCTTTGAGACAATTTGGATTTGATCCAGAAACTGGTCTAATAGATATAGACAGGGCAGAGGGAGCAACAACAAGTGCACAGAGAAGTAAAATTAGAATAATCTTAGATATAATAGATGAATTAGAGTCTGTTTTAGGTAAAAACATTCCTGTTGACGAAATAGAACGAAGAGCAAAAGAACAGGGAGTTGAGAGAATAGATGATATTCTAAGAAAAATGAAAAATGAAGGAATGATTTTCGAACCAAGGAGTGGGATTATTCAGAAAGTTTAAACCATAAATATTTCCTAATCTTAATAAAAATAGATGGAAGAATATCAAGAAAAATTTTTACACACTCTAGTTAGATCTGGAGGACTAAAGTTCTATAAAAAATTTATTTTAGATAAAAATGGATTTGAACTAAATAGTGGTAGAATTTCACCATATTATATAAATATTGCTGAGTCATGTAGATTTGGATATTATCAGTCTTTAATAATAGATGCATATGTAAAGGCTATTAAAAAACAGATAGGATTTGAGAATTTTGATCATATACATGGTCCAGCATATAAAGGAATACAGCTTTCAGAAGTAATTAAAAGCTATCTTTGGGAGAAATATAGAGTTAATAAAACATCTGGGTATGACAGAAAAGAAATAAAAAATCATGGTGATCCAAATGAAAAAATTATAATCAATCCACCTTCCACACTCGATAGAGTATTAATAGTAGATGATGTAACTACTACAGGCAAAACAATAATTGAAAATGTATATAAATTAACTAAGTATGTTTCTCATTTTTTCCAAATAAAATATGCATTAGTTGGATTTGATCGAGAAGAAAAAAGTAGATTCTTTGGAACTAAATCAGATAAAATTCTTAAAAAACTAGGAATTGTAGAAAAAGAAAAGAACCCATCTGAAGAACTTAGAGATATGCATATATCATTTCATAAAATAATCGGAGCCAAAGAGGCGATTAAATATCTTTATGAAAATGAAATAGACGGAAAAAAATATGTAAATGATACAATATTAAAAGGATGTAAAGAATATTGGAATAAATATGGTTATTAGTTTAAACCATAAAAACATAACTTCATAATAAAATAGTATGGAAAATTTAAGGCAAACTGCAATACCCTCAAGAATAATAGATATAACAAAAGGCAGATTTATAAGGAAAGAAGGTCTAGAGCCAAGTTATATTCTTACAGATATGGGTCAAAAAATATCAAGAACAAAAATAGTAGGAACCATAGTTGACAAATTCATAAGAGAAGAAAGCAATTATTCTACTATAACTCTTGATGATGATACAGATTCTATACAGATAAAAACATTTGGAAATGACACATCTCTATTAGAAAATTTTGATATAGGGGATATAGTATTTGTAATTGGTAAAATCAGAGAATACAACAATCAAAATTATATAATACCTGAAATTATTAAAAAAGTAGAACCAGATTATGAATATTTACATAAATTAGAAGTATTAAGAAATTTATTAGAGCAAAAGAAAATTATAAAAATAATCAAAAAACATAAGGATAATTTTGCTGATTTAGAAGAATTGAAAAGATTTTTAAAGAAAAAATATAATATAGATGAAAATATTATAGAAACTATATCTTTACTACTTAATGAAAAACAAGAAGCAAAAGAAAAGGACTATAAGCCATTTGTGATAAAAAAGATAGAAGAGTTGGATAAAGGAGATGGGATAGAAATTAAAATATTGTTTGAACAATGTAAACTCCCAGAGAATATATTTGAAGAAGTTGTAAATGAATTATTATCAGAGGGTATTTGTTATGAACCAAAACCAGGAGTATTGAAAGTGGTCTAAATGAAAAATTATGAAAAAATGTTGTCAGAAGCAATGAAAAAAATATCAAAGAATATTTCTAAAGATACAAGATTAGAGATACCTAAACCACAGATTATAGTTCAAGGAAATCAGACTATAATAACAAATTTTATTGAGATAGCTAATATTATAAGGAGAGATCCTAAACATTTTGCAAAGTTTTTATTTAGAGAATTAGCAACACCTGGAAATATAAATGATACAAGGCTTATTCTTCAGGGTAGAGTCTATAGAAATCTAATTGAAAAGAAAATAAATGACTATATAAAAGAATTTGTTGAATGTAAGGAATGTAAAAAATTAGATACAGTTCTTATAAAAGAAAAAAGAATCACATTTTTGAAATGTGAGGCATGTGGTGCAAAAGAAGCTGTAAGAAAAATATAGTGTTATTATGTTCTGTTGTAAAATTCATAAAATAGAAAATCAAATTATTCTAGCTATATGTGATAAAGAAATATTAGGAAAAATCATAGGAAACCATGTAAAAATAAATAAAGAATTCTTTTTTGATAAAGAAGTAAATGATAAAGAAGCATTGAAATTAATGCTGGAATCAGATATATGTAATATGTTTGGAAAAAAAATAACAGAATTAGCCGAGAAAAAAGGTTTAATTGATAGAAAGAACATCATATTAGTAGGTGAAATTCCTCATGCACAGTTCATTAGGCAATAAAGCTCAATTTTTCATTCTTACTACAGTAGTTATAGTTGGTGTTTTCTATACATTAAGTAAATATATCAATCCATATTCATTTATTGATACGTCAAAAGCAGCAGAGCAAGGAGATTATTTCTTATTTGATAACATACAAGGAAAAGCAATAAAAACTATTGAACTAAGCGATGCTGATAATTTAAATAATAATCTTGCAGAGTATAAGAATTTTGCTGAAAATCTGGCTGCAGAAAATGGTTATATTCTAGATCTTAATTATACAATTATTACAGATCAAGTTATCATAGATATGTTTTTGATTTCTGAAAAACTTACTTTAAAGTCATCATTTACTGTTGATAAAGAAGGTGTAACCCCACCATCTACTACTGCTCCTCCAAGTACTCCATCTACTACAACACCACCAACA
>JAFCEW010000057.1 GCA_017608955.1 Candidatus Aenigmatarchaeota archaeon
GCTTGAGCTCCTGCCCATTCATTTTGTAGAGTACCAATAAAGTTTACTAATTGACCTAAAGCACTTCTTAAGTGTTTTGCAGGACCTGATTCAACTCTACCATGTACACCATTAAACCCTTCTATTAATATTTGTCTGATTGACCAACCAGCACAATACCCTGCTAAACTCATACTTAAATCATGTAAATGATATTCCCCTTCTATATGTGGATTTGCAATTTCTTTTGGATATACATGATTTAATGCATAATATGCCATAATAGTTCCTACACCATGCCATAACATACCAGAATAGGAATAGCCGATATTTGCATTTTCTTTTGATCTCCAATCTGCCTGTTTCATGTAACTGTCAACAACATCACCGACATTTAGAAGAAGGGATTTAACATCTCTTAATTTTTTATGTTCTTCCCTATATAAAATATAAGCTTTAGCTGTCTTATAATGCCCATTTTCAACAAGAACTTTTTCTACAATATCTTGTATATTTTCAACTGTTGGTGTTTTACCATCATATTTTTCATTAAGAAGCTTTACAACCTCATCTGATAATTTTTCAGATAGTTTTCTATCTGTTCCCCCAATTGCTTGAGCAGCAGCCCAGATCGCATTTGTAATTTTATTTTGATCAAATTTAACTACTCTACCATTTCGTTTTCTAATTTTAGTAATCATATCATTTACCTCCTTTTAAATTATTCAATTCTTTTTCAAATGAACTTATGTCATCAAAATCTCTATAAACAGACGCAAATCGAATATAAGCGACTTTATCCAATGATCTTAACTTTTTAATAACCATTTCACCTATTAGAGAGCTTTTTATTTCATTTTTTCTGTATTGTCTTAATTTTCTTTCGATATCATCAACTATATTTTCTATTGTATCCATACTGATTGGTCGTTTGGAGCAAGCTTTTACAATTCCTGTTTTTAATTTTTCTCTGTTAAAGTGTTCTCTTCTTTTATCCTTTTTTATTACCACAATATCTGGCATTTCTATTCTTTCATATGTTGTAAATCTTTTTCCGCACCTTAGACATTCTCGTCTTCTTCTTGTTATTTGCTGATCTGTAGTTTCTCTTTTGTCTAAAACTCTGGTCTCAATACTTGAACAATATGGACATTTCATAAATACACAACATATTGTGTTATCTTATATCAAAATATACAAGATATCTTGTTAAGGATAAATTTTGAATTTAGTTTAAAAATGAATTTGTATAAAATAGAAGTGAAATTATTGTATGGTAGTTAATCATTTAATGTAATATAATTTTTAATTTCATCTTCTGGTTGTTTTCCAAGTTTTTTATATAGGCTATTTAATAATAAATTCAATTCTGTAGGAAGAGTGGTTTCTTTATATTTTTTAGGAATTGAATCATAATATTCAATTTCTATTTTATTATCTCTATAAAATAAATGAATTTTAATTAAAGGATTACAATCCTCATGATATAAACCAATTATAGCATTTTCATTAGGAGTAATACTTTTTTTAATTGTCATTGAACTATATTCTTTTGCAATTGAATATAATGACTTTTCTAATTCATCAGCTAAATCTTTCAAAGAAATATTTTCTTCCATATTTCAACTAATAACTAAAAAAATATTTATGCTAGAAAAGGCCGAGGCCGAGATTTGAACTCGGGCCAAGAGCTCCACAGGCTCCTACGCTAACCAGGCTACGCCACCTCGGCCATAGTTTTAATATATATTCTATAAGAATTTAAATTATACCAAAATAAAAAAGTATGATTGGTAACATCAAAACTCCCATTGCAAAACTTCTTTTAACATTTAATAAAGGAGCTAAAAGTCCTATCATAGTTGAAACAAATAAAATTAAAATTCCAATCCATTTTGTTAGAAATATTGTTAGTCCTATCAAAATAATTATAATAGATAATGACAATTTTTTGTAAGATATTTTTTCCATTACATTTAGAAATCGCTTGCTTAAGAATAAAGCCAATAAAGATGCGATTCCAGTTGCTATTAAACCTGCAGCAACTACCAATATTAATTCATTAATCCCGAAATTCTCTACTAATTTTTTTATTGCAACTGCAGCTCCAGATCTTGGTTTTCCAATTGTATAAAGTGCAACCAATGAAAAAATTGCTGTTGCTGTATTTATTCCTCCAATCGAAACTAGAAATTCTTTCATATCCGTTTTTCTTGTTATTTGCTGTGAGAGGACAGTGGCCTGTGCCGCACCAACTCCTGGTAAAGTTCCTACTAAAAGACCAGAAAAAAATGCTTTTACAATTCCATTAATAACTAAAGGAGTTTTTACTTCTTGTATTTCATTATCTTGCTTTGGAAGTTTAGTCTTACTATTAATGCTTATCAATAAAGTAGATATTCCAAACAATCCAGTAAATAATGGAAAGAATAACAGAGTTGAGGAAATGCCGGGTATATCAAAAGATATCAGACCCAATAATCCGGATATAAGAAAGACAAAAAGCCCTAATAATTTTCTATATCCTTTTTCTGTTAGTATAAGACACAATACAATTGCGATTAGAATATAATGAATATAATTTTTTACTGCTTCATAAAATATAGGAATAATTTTTATCAGAATTGGTATCATTAAAACAAAAAATAAAATCACACCTATT
>JAFCEW010000058.1 GCA_017608955.1 Candidatus Aenigmatarchaeota archaeon
TAGTCAGGAAAAAGCCTTATCATTACAAAGAGCACTACTATTAAATATAGATAAACTTAAAAAGCTTGGTGTATCGTTAACTTCAAAAGAATTATCGTATGATAAATCCAGAACGAAGGAACTTGAGAAACAAAGTAAAGCATTACGAACTACTGGATTTCTCAGTAAGGAATGGTTTAAAGTAAGAGCTAAGTGGTTTGTTGAATTACGTCTGTTGTGGGGTGTGTATAGACAAGTAGGCGAAGCTATAAGAAGTGTAATTGAATATCAAACACAACTTTCAAGAGCAATGAGAACAGCAAGATCAGAATTTAAATCTACTGCACAAATAGCAAAAGATTATTCTGCTGCTATGCGTAAGGCAATTGTTGCACATGGAGTTGATTGGAAAGATACAGGAGAAGTATTATATCAATTAACATCTGCCGGACTTTCTTCTGAAGAAGCTATTGCTGGATTAAATACAGCATTATCATTAATAGTAGGTACTGAGGGAGATGTAAGAGAAGTAACAAAAGCTGTTGCTGGCATATATAATAATTTTAAAGAAACTATAACCGGAGTAACTACAGAGCAAGAAAAATTACAATATATAACAGATACTATGGCTACTGCTTGGAAAAATCATCAAGTAGAAATAAGTGAACTTACAGATGGGTATAAATATTCATCGGCAGTTGGAAAAAAATTAGGGGTTACATTTGAGGATTTAACAGCAATATTGGCAGTATCTAATGATCATCTTATTAAAGGAGCAAAAGCTGGTAGAGCACTTACGGCGGTGTGGAGTAGGATGTATAAAGATGCTAGAGAATTTGCTAGCGTATTTAAATTAGAAGGTCTTGATTTTTCAAAACATTTAGATTTTATGGAAATAATGGGTAAGTTATCAAAAAGATTTAAAGATGCCACTTTATCGGCTGATGAAATTGGGGACTCTTTTACAAGGTTGGGGATAAGAGGAACACCACAATTTTTAACTATTTTATCAGCTTGGGAAGAAATTGTAGAAGCACAAGAAGAACTTAGGTATAAAACAGGTAAAACTGCTGAAATAGAAGAAGAAATGCTTAATAATTTGAATAGTCAATGGAATAGATTTTTAGATCTTTTAAAAGGATATGCAATACAGGCTAATGGTGTATTTGAAAGCGCAAAAGATACATTAAAATTTATATCTGACGAATTATCAAAACATCTTGAGGAAGATTATTTAGAAAAGAAAATATTGAGAATACAAAAGGATATATTAGTAGAAAGATTGGAAAAACAACTACATCTTGCTGAAACGGCTGGGCCAGTAATGGGTAAGATATATGGAGCATTAGCAAAGAGAACACGTAAGCAACTTGAAGAAGTTATGGACGACCTATATGATCTGTATCATAAAGGTGAAGCTGTCAAGAAGACGCATAAAATCAAACCCGAGGTCGAAACTAAAGTTGATGCTGGTACGAAAAAAGATGTGAAAAGGTATATATCCAATGCAGAAAAAGAATTTTATTTAGCTTACAAAAAAAGTGATAAAAAATATAGATTAAATTTTATAAAAGAGACTCTAGAAGGTACTGAGGGTGGGATTGGATTATATGATCAATTAGAAGCAAAAATGAAAAAATTTAATGAGATTTCAAAAGATAGCAAGACGTCTCATACCGAAATGCTTAAAGAAATGACAAAATTGGCGAATAATATCAATTCATTAGAGTCTGAAAGGGAATCTATTTTAAAAGGGATAGAAGCTAAAAAGCGAGAAGAAATAGGTATAGCTATTAAAGGTAACAACTTAATACAAGATACTCTTGAATTTGAAATAAAAAGATTGAAAATTGGCGGTACTACAAAAGCAGAATTTGAAGACATTAATAAGAAATGGGAAGAACATTATCAAATTCAAAAAAAAATAAATCAACAAATGTTTGATAGAGGAGAATATACAAGCAGAGAATTAAAATTTGCTAATAAAAAGGCGAAAGCTGAGAAAGCTAACAACATCGCAGCAAACGAAAGAGCTTTATTACAATATAAACTTAATCAATTGGCAGCAGAATATTCAAAACGTCTTGACGATAAAGAGCATGAAATACAATTGGCTAAAATAAATCATGCTACTACTGCTAAAATTTTAGAATTAGAAAAAGAAAAATCAAATTTAACCTTAGATCATTTAGAAAAAAGAGAACAGCTAAATTATACATATAATAATACGTTAGAAAGAGAAAAAGAATTAGAAAGAATAAAACGTAAAATACGAGAAGAGAATATAGAAAATTTAAAAATAACAGAAAAACAAGCACGTGCTGAGAGTATTTTGTATGATTTCGTTGGCAGGATGAAAGACAAACAAGTAGAATTTCATGATATGATGGCCGAAAGTTTGACGCAATTTGGTACTGGAATGGCAACTGGATTAGGAGGCATTTTTACAGATATAACCGGAGGATTTCAAGCTCAAAGACAGGAAGTATCTACTCTTAAAGGTGAACTAGCTGAATTAAACCAAGAATACCAAGAAGCATTATCAGAAGGTAATATACAAAGAGCTAATGAGCTAAAAAATGAGATGTCAGGTCTTAGAGATAATATAGAAGATCTTGAAGATCCTATATATAATTTAAAAACTGCATTTAAAGATTTC
>JAFCEW010000059.1 GCA_017608955.1 Candidatus Aenigmatarchaeota archaeon
TTTTCCTTCTTCAGTTAAAAGATATTGAGAAATTATCTTTCCTAATACATGCGATTCTCTAATAGAATGTCGAATTAAAATTGCAACATTATCAGATTTAATTTTATTGATATCATCTAAAAATGGTTTCAATCTTTTTTTATATTCATTCATATCAATTCCCATTCCTTTAATAACATTTTTTCATCATCTTGTAATTTATCCAAGACTTTTTTTAATTCACTTAAGCTGTGAGTAGTTATTACAGAAATTAATACATCACCTTCTTTAATTTGTCTTCCAACAGTTGGCTCATCAATACTAACTGCAACTTTATCTCCAGTTTTTGCTGATAAAACTGTCTGACCTTCTTTTTCTATTTTTAAAACTTTTCCTATATCTTTACCTTTTACATTTTTTAAAGGTGTATTAGGTTTTATCACTCCAGCCAAAACTTCAACACCAACTATGGCAGGATCTCTTTTTCTAAATATAAAGCCAGGAATTATTCTTATTTTACAAGGACGTACAACTTTTTCTAATCTTTGTTGACTTTCTCTTTCAATCTTTTCTTCGCACCATTTTTCATAATCTTCTATGATTTTATAAATAACATCACTCAAAAATAGTTTGATATTTTTATCTCTTGCCATTTGTTCTGCTTCTGGTAAAATAGAAACATTAAATCCGATAACAACTTTTCTCAAGTCATTTTTTACTGGTTCTAATTCAACTATGTCTTGTTTAGTGATATGTCCAACTTCTGCTTTTTTGATTGGGATATTTTTTTCTTTTAATATTTTAATTAATGCTTCCAAACTTCCTAATGTATCTGCTTTTGCAATTACACCTTCAACTTCTCTTTTAAATTCTACTTGCTCAACTTCTTTTTGAACTTCTTGTTTTGCTTGTTCTATTTGAGATTTATCACAAAATATAATAGGAGAACCAGCTATAACATTTTCAAGATTTGGTGCAGAAATTTTAATTCCAGCAGCTGCACTAACTTCTTTAACATTTTCAAATTTCTTTTCGACTCTCAATTCTTTCAAAGCTGCTGGTCTCAATAATGCTTTTATTTTCGTAATTATTGGTTCTTTTCCTCCTATGACCAGATAATCATTTTGATTTACAACCCCATCATAAATTATGACATCTATGGTTTTTCCCATTCCCTTTAAATCCTTTACTTCAAGAACAGTACCTTTAGCTTGATCTGATATTTTTAATTTTTCTTTTAAGAAATGTTGAGCTAGTCCAGCCAACATAACCAACAAATCAGGAATACCTTCTCCTGTTTTTCCAGAACATGGTATTATAGCAAGTTGTTTTTTGAAGTCAGAAACTCTATCAAATCTTTCACATTCAAATCCTCTTTCAGATAATTGTCCTATTAAATTATATAATTTATTTTCTAATTCCTCTTGAACATCTTTGTTTTGTTTGTTGAAGCTTTCTAAGAAACATGAATTTTCATTTGGGCTCCATCTTGGTATTAAATCAATCTTTGTTGCAGCAACTATAAATGGAGTTTTGAATTGTTTTAGAAATTCTATACTTTCATCTGTTTGTGGTTTAATTCCTTCATTTATATCTATTACAAGTATGGCAAGATCAGCAATAGATCCACCACGTTTTCTTAAAGTTGTAAATGCCTCATGACCAGGAGTATCTATAAAAAGTAAACCAGGAATTTTTAATTCTATTTTAAATTTGTCCAATAAATCCTTACATATCTTTTTTATTATATCAGCAGGAACATAACTTGATCCAACATGCTGTGTTATAAGTCCGGATTCGCCGGAAGCAACACTAGTGCCTCTTATTCTGTCAGCTAAAGTAGTCTTACCATGGTCTACATGACCTAACAATACAAGTATCGGGCTTCTTATCATTTCTATCACTTAATTTATAACAGATTAACATGTATTTATTTATTTTCAAACAATAATTTAATTAGGTGATGATATGCCCCTAACAATTCGTGATATGAAACCTGTTGGATTATGTATTACAACAGAAGAATTATTTGATACAAAAAGATTTCTAGGAAATTTTTGTGACGGGCTTTTGATGGCTGATATAGATTCAGGTCTAAAAAATAGAATAAATTATGTTAAAAGAGAAATGAATGCATTTAGAACTAGAAATAATTTTTTACATGGATATAAAACTATATTAGCAGATAATATAGACAAAATTCTAAGAATAGTAGCTTCAAGATATAAAAAATCCAACTTCAAAGAAGTAAATCAAATAATTACTGATGGAAGAGATCTTGTTAGAAAAATTCTTAATGCGCAAGAATTTGAAAATATAGCAGATTTAGAAGTTGATTTTAAAAACAAAATAAGTTTACCAGTATATCATCTGTTTTTAGAAAATCTTAGAAAAGAAAGAGGAGTAATTTAATCCTCTTGAACTCTTGGTGCCAAAACAAAACTTAAACTTAATTTATCAGGAGCTACAAAATCCATTTTCATTGGATAGTCTTTTGACCATTGAATTCTTATATCATCAACAAGTTTTGATGCTTTAACCATTTTTTTCAAATATTCTAATGGATATCTTGCTTTTACTTCAGACATAGAATTTAATTCAAGCAAGGATTTATCTCCCTTTTGTAGTGTTAA
>JAFCEW010000060.1 GCA_017608955.1 Candidatus Aenigmatarchaeota archaeon
TGTTCAGGGAGAAGGGGGACAGAAATTAATAAATTTTTGAGATCTGCCTTTTTGATTGATTTAAATGTGGAGCCTGAAGAAATACTTTCGAATTTTTTTTTATACATTTTCAACAAATAGAATAAAAATATATAATTAATGTTATCTTTATTAGGTCTAATAGATCCTAATCCTCTGCCAATACAACATTTTAAAGGAGATATATTCACATCCCCAACGGGCGCTCTTACAGAAATAAGGATGTCATTCTTATGTGCTATCCTTATCGGATGAGAACAATAAATTTGATGTAAAGGATAAATTTTGCCAAATTCAGCTTTTCCTTGAAAAAATGGCATTCCTTTATTTTTTTTATTATAAGTTGAAGAAGGAGGAGATTGTCCCATTATAATCTGAGAGATATTAATATCTCCTAATTTTATTTGTCTCCAATTTGCTTTATTATGTTTCATTATTAACCGTTATGTTTTCTAGTGCTTTAAATATATTCTTGATATTTTTGATTGTTTCTGTTGATAAGTCTTGGATTGTAATTTCACCATTTTCTACTTTACGATGAAACTCAGAAGCAAGCAAAATTTTAGATTTATTATTTTTTTGAGTTAAATTAGTATATTTCCTTGCATCATTCTTAGAGAATAAATTTTCAATTTCGCCTTCCTTATTCTGTGGCAGTAAAATGATTCTATTTTCTTTGATAGAGAGACTATTTATTAATTTCTGCTTTGTGTTTCTCCCATTATTATCATTATCCAAAATAAATATGGGATTTAATCCCCAGCCAAACAAGATAGCTCCTATATATGGTTCATTCCCTGCACCAATTGAAGGAACAAAATTTAGCTCTTCTTCCACTCCAAGAAGATTTTTAAACGATATTAGCCATAAGTAATCGGAAAATCCTTCTACCACAACGCTATTTTTTTTATCTGTTCTAATTCCATAAGATAAGTCTTCTCCAATTGCCGTTAAAATTGGAGTTAATGTTTCTTTGTCAGCATTTGCTGTCAATTTTTCTATAGTTGTTCCTTTTTTAATTTTGTTTATAACAAGTCTTACTCTATTTAGATGTCCAGAGGAAATTAAATATGGAGAGTGAGTTGCATAAATTATTTGTTTTCTCTTTGCGCATTCTTCCAACTTCTTGAGGATGTCTTTTTGTGCTTTTGCATGCAGGAAAAGGCCAGGCTCATCAATTAGAATTAAGTCATTATTATTATCATAACTCCTAGCAGTTACTCTTATATAAAAAGATAAATGCCATTGTTTTCCTTTGCTCCTCATTTCTGGAGTATATAGTTCATTTCCTTCTTTTATCCAAAAATAAATATTATTGGAATCCCAAGAGATTTGTAAATTTGCGTGATCTTGTGTCCAAAATTGTTTATAGTCTTTAGTAAATTTTAAATTAATATTTTCTCTATGCTTCTCTTTTTCTCTTGCATCAGCTGAAGGTTGTATTTTATTAAAATCTAATCCACTTATAATAGATAGGTCTTTTATGATTTGTATAGAGGAAGCTTCAGAAATTGGTTTTTGAGTTGGTAAAATATCATTAAATGTTTTGAATAATATAAAATTAGGAATATAATTTTGTTTAATAATTTCAAGGAGTTCTGCTCTATGGACACTTGCTGTTTTTAAATTATCAACCATTTTTTTGAGTCTACTAATTTGTTTTTTAATAACTCCTTTTTCATTTTCGTTTACATTTGGATTGAATTGTAATTGATAGGTAGATAATGTATCAGAGAGTTGTGAAGGGTTTTCTAATAAATTTTCATCGACAGGAAAAATTTGAATCTTTTTTTTAATCGAAGAGATTATTTTTAAAATATCACTTCTTATTTTTGATAAATTTTGTAAATTTAGATATTCTTTTTCAGGCGAAATATTTACTAATTGATAAATATCAGGATATTTTTTAGTTATTTCTATTTCGTCTATTTCATTTATTATTTCTTTTTTTTCTTTTAATACTTTAAGGTCACTATATTCCAATTTTAGTGTTATGCTTATTTCGGGCTTTAAATTTTTCTTTTTATTCTGTAATGGAATTGCCTGATTTCTGATCTTGTTATTAATATTAAAATCTTCAAGAGCTTCTAATATAGCTGTTTTGCCTGCTTCATTTTTACCGGCTAGTATTGTTATTTTATCATCTAGATAACATTCCCCCGAATCATATATTGATTTGTAATTCTTGATTCTAAATTTTATAACTTTCAATTTTCCTTCTCCTTAGATTTAATTTCACTATTGTCTATCACTTAAACTTATTTGAATAATCATGAACATAATCGTGAACCTAATCATGAGCCATCTCTCTATATAAGTTCATATCTGAGACTTCTTCCCTTACCTGTCTGTTTTATGACTTTTAACTTGATTAATTTTTTTATTTCATCCAGTGCACCTCTGTTTGAAAGATGAAACATTTCTCTAACATCACGGTTTGTAATATTCCCTTTTTCAATTATTCTCTCCACAATCTTCATCTGTCTTTCGGTGAGGGGGATTTGTCCTTTTTCTTTAAGCACTTTGATATCCCTGCTCAGACCGATTACTTTCTTTTTTACCGCTTCGAGGCTAATGGAG
>JAFCEW010000061.1 GCA_017608955.1 Candidatus Aenigmatarchaeota archaeon
ACTTATCTCTATTGTCTAAATGCTGAAAGTGGAAATTTGATATGGAAGTATAAAACTAGAAATCGAATAATCTCATCTCCCGCTGTAGCTGATGGTAAGGTATATGTAGGATCTACATATTGCCGTTTATATTTTTTTAAAGAAAAAATAATTTCTACTTCAGGAGAAAATTTTTCTTTTTCGTTTATAGGTGTAGATTATAAAACTATCGGATTTTTTTTTATTTTGATAACATCTTCTTACCTTCTCTTTAGTGTTGTAAAATCTAATTTTAGAAAAAATAGATTGCTAACGTTTTCTTATTATCTTGGATTGCTATTTTTCTTCTTATTTTTGGTGATAAATTTTATTTATGATGAAAATTCTGTCATTTTACCATTTTCAATGATGTTTTCAATTATCTTATTATCCATTTCAATGATATTAGACATTTCAAAAAGAGTTAACTTTATTTTTTATAAAAAACGTAAAATTTTCTTGATTTTTCTTGTCTCATTTATCATAGGTACTTTCTACTCTCATTACAATGCGATTTTCTATTATGGCAATTCTATAGTGAACTCTTTTTTACTTTTTCCAATTTTTCTCATGATTTTCACTGTTTCATGCTTAGGAGGAATTATAATATTCTATATTTTTTCAAACCCAAGAATAATACTCATATTCCTACGTATTTCGTACAAATTAATAAGATCATGGAAAAAAATACAAAGTGAACAAATAAATGAATATTTTGAGATAACTCGAAGTAAGAATATGGACAATTTACAAAAATTCCTGTATTTTTCTATAGAGCTTTTTATAATATATTTGTGCACATCGATAATATTAGTGGATAAAATTAAATCTTTTTACAACATTTTAGGATTACTTTGGTTCAATAGTATCTTTTTTTATTTTGTTCCGTTATATACGTTATTTTTCTCTATGCATTTTGCTGGATTTCACTGGGGTAAAAAACCTATAAAAACTTCTATATTTTATAAATTTTTGTCAGCTATCTATGTCTTAACACTCATATTGAGAATTTACAATGGAGAACTTAATTTATATGCTCTTATCTATTCTATTTGGTTCTTTTCACTTATAATACTTGGATTATCACTTGGATTTTTAATTATCAATGATTATTCTTTGATCAAGATCGATAAATACTTCAGTTCAATTGATAATAAATATAATTTTGTGAGGTACAGGACTAATAGAATTGAAGAGGATGTTTAATCTATGATAAATTTTAAAAATCAGAATCTCAAAATTATAAAAAAAATAAATCTAACAATAATTTTTTTATTTATTTTATTCTCTTCGGTGATTTCCTTTACTATTTCTTCAAATAATCACGAACAAAATGAGGACTGGCCTATGTTCAGACATGATCCTCAACATACTGGATATTGCGAGTGTGAAATGCCTGATGAATTGGAATTGTTATGGAAATATAAGGTTAATGGTGATATATGTGCGTCTCTTACTATAGCAAAAAGTAAAGTATACTTCGGATCTGAAGATCATTATATTTATTGCCTTGATGCAAATACAGGTGAGTTGATATGGAAATATGAAACATCTGGATACGTGCATTCATCGCCTTGTATAATCAATAGCAGATTGTATATAGGATCCGATGATAATAGAGTTTATTGTCTTGATGCAAATACAGGTGAGTTACTATGGAGATACAAAACTGATCATTGGGTAATGTCCTCTCCTGTTGTGGTGAATGATAAAGTTTTTGTAGGTTCTTATAATTTTTATTGTCTTGATGCACACACAGGAAACTTGATCTGGGAGCATGACACTGATGATTACATAGATTCGTCTCCTGTAGTATTTGAAAACAAGGTGTATGTAGGATCTCTTGATAACTGTATGTATTGCCTTGATGAAAACACTGGGGGACTTATATGGAAGTATAAAACCGGCGATCGAATAGACTCATCTCCAATAATAG
The DNA here is from genome assembly GCA_017608955.1 of Candidatus Aenigmatarchaeota archaeon. Lineage (GTDB taxonomy): Archaea > Aenigmatarchaeota > Aenigmatarchaeia > CG10238-14 > CG10238-14 > JAFCEW01. The sequence continues at coordinate 1,955 of JAFCEW010000061.1, forward strand.
TGAGTAATAATATATATGTTGGATCTAACGATAATAATTTCTACTGTCTTGATATGGAAACGGGTGAACTTATATGGAAATATGGAACAGGAGACATTATACTCTCATCTCCAGCTTCATTCAAAGAAAGAATCTATATCGCATCTTACGATCATCACATTTACTGTCTTAATGTTAATACAGGAGAATTTATATGGAAGTATGAAGCTGATTATGGCATAACTACAGACCTTACTTTGGCTCAGGATAAATTATATGTCGGTAATTACTGTCTTAACGCTAATACAGGAGAATTTATATGGAAGTATGAAGATGGTGATGAATTGATCTCAGATCCTGTTGCAGTAAATGGTAAACTTTATGTTAGATCCAGTTATGATTACATCTATTGTTTCAGAGACAAAAGAATTAGATATATCATATATATTGTCTTATTTATAATTATAATACTTTTACCGTTTTTTTTCATAATATCAAAATTGAAAAAATAGATTTTTACTAGCAAACCAAACCGATAATCCCGACAACGATGCTTTTAAAAGATACCAAGTTTTATAGATTTTTGCATTCAAAATGATGCGGGGGACGGGAACTTACCACCTTCAAATCTATCAATTTATTTTGATATAAGGGAAGTAAAAA
>JAFCEW010000062.1 GCA_017608955.1 Candidatus Aenigmatarchaeota archaeon
GAATCAAAATATCTAGCATAGCCTGTTATATTTACTGTATTTAGTGTAAAAACTAAAGGTAATACTAATAGGAATATACTACAAACACCAAGTATAAAAATTATTTTGTTCATTAAGTTTTATTTCGAAAAACTAATTAATAACATTTAAATATATCCAATTACTACATAAAAAGAGGTGTTAAAACTAAACGATAAGATTGTTATAACATCAGCATTGCCTTATGCGAATGGAGAAATTCATTTAGGTCATATTGTTTCTACATATCTTCCTGCAGATATATTTGCAAGATTCTGCAGATTGAATAATAAAGATGTTTGTTTTGTTTGTGCAACAGATGATTTTGGAACACCAATTTTAATAAAAGCAGAACAAGAAAATAAAAAGCCAGAAGATTATGTGAAATTCTGGTTTGAAAAAGATAAAAAAGATTTTGAAAATATAGGAATAAAATTTGATTTTTTCGGACAAACAAGCTCTAAGGAAAATATACAATTGGTCCAACATTTTTTCAATGAATTATATAAAAATGGATTTATATATGAAAAAGAAATAGAACAGTTATATTGCGAAAATTGTAAGAAATTTCTTCCAGATAGATATGTCAAAGGTAGATGTCCATATTGTGGTGCAGAAGATCAGTATTCTGATGGATGTGAAAAATGCGGTAGAGTATTCGAAACAAAAGAAATAATAGATCCTCATTGTGCTATTTGTGGATCAAAACCAGTTCTAAAAAAAACAAATCATTACTTTTTCAAATTATCAGAATTTTCAGAACAATTAAAGCAGTGGCTACAAAAAAATGAGAATTTGCAGAAAGAAGTAAAAAATTATGTATTAAATTGGATAAAAGATGGATTAAAAGATTGGGATATCACAAGAGATATTTCATGGGGAATTCCTATACCATTAAAGCAGGCAAAAGGAAAGGTTCTATACGGATGGTTTGACAATCATTTGTGCTATATTACGTGTGTGTTAAAACAAAAATCAAAAGAATTTTGGAACTCATCTACGATATATCATTTCATTGGAAAAGATATAGTCTATCATCATTATCTTTTTTTACCAGCAATAAGATTGGGAGAAAAAGAATATAAACTGCCAGATTTTATTCCAGTAAGAGGACATCTATTACTTGAAGGGAAAAAATTTTCAAAAAGCAGGGATTGGTATATTAGCATAAATGACTTTATATCAAGCTTTCCTTCAGATTATTTGAGATATTATCTAGGTGCTATAACACAATATTCGCAAAAAGACACAAATTTTGACTGGAAGGAATTTCAGGCAAAAATAAACAATGAATTAGTAGCAAATATTGGAAATTTCATATACAGAACTCTAAGTTTTATTTCATCCAAATTTAATGGTATTGTCCCAGAGGTCAAATTGTTTGATGAATCAGATAAAAAATTTGAACAAAAGATAAAATCAATAAATAAAGATGTTGGAGAATTAATAGAAAAATTAGAATTTGACAGAGCATTAAAAAAAATTTTAGAATTTTCTGATTATTGTAACCAATATTTTCAAAATAAAGAGCCATGGAAAACCAAGGATAAAACATGTTTGTACTTATGTGTAAATGCTGTCAAAGTATTATCAGTTTTGTTATATCCATTCTTACCAGACTCGTGCGAGAAATTATTCAATCAATTAAATATTATAAATGAGAAAATAGGGTGGAATAATATAAAGGAAATAAAACCAGGTCATAAAATAAACAAGCCAGAAATATTATTTAAGAAAATAGAAGATCATGATATTGAAAGCAAATTAAAAAAACTTAAATAATTGTAATATTTAGATAAAAAGAGGAGAGATATTATGATAAGTTTTAAAGATTTTAAGAAAATGGAAATGAGAGTTGGAATAGTTGAAAAAGTAGAAGATATGCCACAATCTGAGAAATTAATGAAGATGCAAGTAGATATTGGTGGAGAAAAAAGACAAGTAGTTGCTGGATTAAAAGGATATTATAAACCAGAAGAATTAGAAGGAAAAAAGTTCGTTTTTGTAACAAATCTAGAACCAGCAACACTAATGGGAGAAAAATCAGAAGCAATGGTATTGGCAGCAGTAAAAGACGGAAAAGTAGTTTTAATTCAACCAGAAAAAGATATTGATATTGGTGCTACTGTAGAATAGAACCTTTTACATTAAATTTTCAATAATCCATGGAAAAGTATATGTAAATTGATTTAATTTTTTGTTTTTAATGTAATGAAGAAGGTTACTATCAGGATAATATTTTAGAATAAAAAATTCTGATTCAAATACTAATTTTTTCTCTTTCTCTTTTGATATTTTATTGAAATCTTCTGGAAAATATATCTCAACTAAGTAATTTTCATCTGTTAAATAACTTATTCCTTTTTTAATAAGTAGTGGATTCAAACTATTGTCTATTGCTATAAATGGATTTGAAAGTTTTCTTAATTTATTATACTGATCTTTTTTTAGTTTATGATTTATTGTTTCACGCAAAATTCCCAGAGGTATTT
>JAFCEW010000063.1 GCA_017608955.1 Candidatus Aenigmatarchaeota archaeon
TGATATTTCCTTCATTCTTTTCCTGGTCCATCTTATAACAAGAATTATAAACATGACTGAAAATATCGCAACAGCAATTGTTGCAGCAGCTGCTATTGGAATTGTTGGTAGCATTTAATATTATTTTGATATTTAGAATTAATATATTATTTTTCGGTTTTTTCATATCCCTTTTGTATTTTCTCTCTATCGCTATATTTTTCTTCCAATTTTTTGTTTAATTTATCATTTTCTTCGTCAATTTTGTATATTATTTTGCTTAGTTGTCCACGAGCATCTAACCGATTTTTATATTCCATACCAAATTGTTCAACTATTTTTTTAATTTCTTTTTCCGCCTCTGGAGGAACATTCAATTGATTTTGAAGTATTTTAAAAAAACTATTTAATTTGTTACGTATTGCTTGATTTTTTTGTATTTTTTCATATATCTCTTTTATTTCGTTATCAATTTTGTTTGTTTTTTCAATATATTCATCTCTTTTTTCTTTAAGCCTTTATAATCCTCAAAAATTTTTTGTGTCGAAATATAATCTTCTCCAATTCTTTTGGCAGTATATAAACTCGAAAGAGCAAAAAATAAGACAAAAAATGCAATTACGCCAAAAATACCACCAAATGCAAACAAGTAATGAGTTATAGCTAAAAGAACTCCGTAGTATAATAAAGAAAATGCAAAAATTAATGATAATAAAATATTTACTCTATAATTTTTGAATACGTTTAAATTTGTTAAAATACCCCAAATTATAGCAAAAGTACCTAAGAATGGCAATATAACGAAATATAACAAATTTGGCATTGTTGAATAGTCGGATGGTATATGAAGTAATTGCTCTAAGTTTTGAGCTGAAACTAAAATTGGTAAAAATAAAATTAATGAAAATGTTAAAAATAATTTTTTGTTCATAAATAGAATTAAAATTATATAATATTAAAATTAATCTTCTTCTAAATTAATTTTTTTTACAAGAGCTTCTTTGGCATCTCTATCAAATTCAAGTCTTCTTATTTCATGTTCTAAACGTGTTTGTTTTGCTTTAAGTACAGTCTCCCTTGCTTGGTCCTCTGGTTTTAACGTACCTTTATTTGCATATACAGACAATTCTTTTGTTACCTTAGAGAGTTCCTCCCACTTTTCTTCTATTTTTTTATTTATATCTTCTAAAGCATGTTGTGCACCACGATGTCTTAATATTCCCCAAGAAGGACTAGCCATAATCCAAGTACCAGCAACAAACATTATAATGAATATTCCTACAGACCAGATACCTATAACTCCAAAGAGAAAACTTACTATATAAGTAAAAACATGTAATGGTAATGTTGAAAATGCAATAAAGAAAGATAATAAAGCATAAAAGAATTTTCTTTCACCACCAGGACCAAACATTCCCAAAACAGTTAAAAACCCGTATATAATCATCCATATACCTGAAAATGGTATAATACCATAATATAACATATTTGTGGGATCACTCAGCCACTCTCCTGGAAATCCACAAATGTCTACAAAAAAATCTTCCAGAAAGCTTTCTAGACTAGGAAGAGCATAAACAGTATTAAATGACAATAAAACAAATAAAAAAACAATAAATATTTTTTTCATATTATTAATTAGTAATAAACGCATTTAAATTTTTAATATATCAAAATTAAAATATCTTTTTATGAACCTAAATACTATATCAAATATTCTAAAAATTCCATCTCAATTTCTTGAGTGGCCTCTAATATTAATAAATTTAATTCTACCTCTTATATTCTTTTGGTATGCAATTAAATGTCTTTTAGAGAGATTAAGGATTTTTGGATATTCTAATATAAATTGGGGTATAGCTTTTATAATTGCATTATCTTCTTTATTTTTTATATCAAGTCTAAGTATGATATTAACTCCTATTTCAATATTTATGATAGGATTATTCAAACTAAGAGGAAAAACCAGAATTCTGTTTATAGTTGGTGGCATAGCATTATATTGGTTTGTTCTTCCACTTTTAATTGGTTGGTTGCCACAGCTATAATTTTAAATATACTTATACATTTGTTATTTTATCAACCATTAATTCTAAAATCTGCACTACCATTTTTTTCATCAACAGTTGCCATTGAATAAAGAGAGTATCTGTTTCTTCATATTTTTCATTTTTATCTATTTACATCTAGACTATCTAATTTCTACTTATTAGGCAATATTATCTTGGTTCATATATGTAAATTTCTTCATTTCTTATTTTTTCATAAAAATTTAATTTCCTTTTAATATCTTCAATTTCATTTAGTTCCATTTTGTAGAATTCTTCTTTCAAATTATCTAAAGATATTAACTCTTCAAATAAAAGCTCAGCTTGTTGTAATAATTTTAAAGCTTTTTCGAAATTTTCATTTTCTAAAAGAATCTCAGCGTTTACTTTAGATAAATATGCATCT
>JAFCEW010000064.1 GCA_017608955.1 Candidatus Aenigmatarchaeota archaeon
TATTGAATCATAATACCAATAACAACAAAAATAACTACAATAAGAATGAAAAGTTTCATTGGATATTCTAATACAAGTGCCATTTTAGCTCACCTCTATTTTTTTACTAGTTGAGTTATAACTTATAGCTATCGATCCCTTTTCTGTTATATTGTCTCTATTCCATGTCATTATATTTTCATATCCTTCTTGTGCAAGAACAGAAACTATATCATTTTCTGTCAATGGCATATCTAGATTATTTCTCAATACAACTTCATAGCAAATTTTATCTTGGCCAACATTTAATTTTCCAGTTGTTTCCCAACATGCTATTATATATGCAGCTAAATGATCTCTGACATAACTGGCTTTATTGGATTCTATTATTTCTGTTTTAAATGTTATCTGTTCCATTTGGCAATAAGAAGGTAAAGGAGGTTTCATATAAGATGGAATTGGTAATAAATTTCTTAATCCTCTAACAAAAGAACAATACGCATTTCTTATAGCAGGCGATAATTTTGTTCCTATAAGAGTTAAAATGATAATTATTGTAACTAATGCTATTATAAAATATGCAATTGTTTCTAGAGCCAATCCTTTCATAATATCATTTTATATTTTGTTTTTAATTAATTATAACAGCAACACGCTCTCGTAATTCCTATTGTTCCATCTTCTAAATTACAATCTGAAGTCCAATGAATATTTTCTCCTATATCTTTACATGGATCAGGAACTTCACCATTTTCTGGAGTTAATGAGCATGATTCACAAGATCCAGTTTCATAACCAAATTCCATACATTGTTCCACACAGGTTTTTTCATATATAGTCGTGGTTGGTATTGGCAAAGTAGTTGTTGGTTGTATAGTAGTTTCTGCAACACCTAAAAGTATAAGACTTATTTCAGGTCCAGTTGCATTATACCTTATTTTTATTTTGTACAATTTTTCTTTCTCAATTTTATCAAAATAAACTTGAATAAATTCATTTTCAAAATCTTGTTTTGAAATATTACCATCTTGAACAAAAACATTAATTATATAGCAATCATCATTTTCTAAATCAGAACCAAAATCATGCTTTCTCCAGCACATATCAGCACATTTTTCTAAATTATCTGTAACTCTAACAGATGTACCATTTAGTTCTTCATAACATTTTTGTGGAACATGTTGCCACATCAGCATAATAAAAATTATAATCGTAGCTACAGCTATGATGATATAAAACAGTCCAGGCACAGCTCTTATAACAGACATATTAAGTCCCCATACCAGTACTTTGCATAATGTTTAATATTACACCATGGAATAATATAACAGATAAAATACTAACTGCTCCATATATTACAATTGCTCTCAAAACCATTTGGGCAATCAAATGATCTCTTGATACTTTATCAAATCCATTTTCTATTCCATTTAATAAAAGTGCAAACAATGCAACAACTTCTACAGTATAAATTCCAACAACAGCTTGCAATACAGTCATTGGCATAACTTTTGTGAAATCTCCTAACAGATCATTTAATAAATTACTTGCTCCAAATCCTTCTCCACCAAGCAATCCAATTCCCAAATTCTTTTCTATTTGTTCCAATTGTTCTGCAAGCAATTTCAACATGTTTATCATAAATATACCAAGTGATCCTGTTATTGCACAAACCAAAGGAACAACAAATCCAGCTTGCATTTTAATCCCTGCTCTAACATCTTCTAATAATTCCCTAATTTTTGCTTCTATTTTGCTAAGATCCTCAAGATATGTTCCAATTGTTTTAGCTATATTACCAAGTAAAACAGAACTTTTTTCTGATGCATCTGCCAATATTCTCATGACTTCATCAATAAGAACAGAAGGAAAATACACAATAATTCCATATTTTTTATCAAACATTGCTCTTTTAAAAGTCATACTAAAGTTTTTAATATTATATAATAATTTTGTAAAGAAATCAAATGTTGGTCTTTTTTGCATTCCAAGTTTTTCATATTCTTCTAAAGTTTTTATAATTGCTTTTTCTATAGGAAATCCTTCAGAAAGATAATTACCTAATGAAAATAAACCTATCTGAAATTCACTTTCTATATTTTTTATATTATTTCTGATTTTGATTCTTTGAAAACTTCTTAGATAAAAATATAAGAAAAACATAATTCCAAATCCAGCACTTATAGAAAATGTTGATGCTAAATTTTTAATAGTAAGTTGAGCTTCATCCATTAGAATTCCTTGTTGAAGCGGTTTTGCAACCATTGAAAGCCTGCCATATAAATCAATGAAATGAAATATTCCATAACTCATTATTAAAAAGCCAACTATAAGTGCCAAAGGCAGTATAGGTATAAAAGTTTTCTTTCCATTTGCAGTTTTAATCATATACATATTTGGTGGTGGTAAGTCTGGATGCTTTGAAATATCAGGGACCATAAA